>JANLHY010000194.1 GCA_024653795.1 Candidatus Brocadiaceae bacterium
GCGTCCTTTGCGTCTCTGCGGTGAACTATTACGAAAAATCAGTGTAAATCAGCGTTTATCTGTGTCCGACTGCAATTATTAGGTACAATACTATTTAGCTTTTTTACCCCTGCATTCCTCACCCTGTTTTATAAAACCTAGCCTTTGTGCTGCCAACTCAACATGTGTGGACGCCTTGGGTCTTGCCTTTGGCCACACGTTGCGAAGTTCCAGCAGGAAGATATTCACCGTTACATCGCCGATACCCTTTCCCTGGCTTTTTAAGAAGTTTTCCAGTTCCTCTTCGTCTCTTGATTTCTTCAATAGATAGGTCTTCATCCAGACCTTGTCGCCATTTTGTATAATCAAATGGTTCCCTTTGAATCAGGGCAATAAACCGTTCTGCTTCGACATCACCTAATATATTTGGTAAGGACTTGAAGCCCTTTTAGTCTAATTTCTGTATCAGTCATCATGACAGAACCTCCTTTATGAAACCAATTGGGTCATTGATTTTAATATACTCTATTTGATCTGCCCGTTGTAAAATCTTATCATCCGTGGTCAGAAAATAATCACACTTTGAGAAAACGGCACAAGATATATGCAATGAATCAATTTTTTGAATTCCAATTTGATTCAGCAAGTTAGCCGTCTTGATCACTTCAGGATTTTCAAGCAAAATTTCGCCTAACTTGTTCACAAGCGTAATAAGTTTCGTTTATCCCCTCAAAATTGGGGTTATAGAAGAACCTGTTTCGCTTATTCCGATTCTGGGTGAATCGTTAAAACTCCATAACCTTTCCCCTGCCTTCACCTCCTTTCCAGGGTTTAAATCCAGTTTATCCATTGAACTAGTGAACATCCCCCAATCCTGGCGCTAACATGGGTATAAACCTAGATGTATATAATTTTTCATATACCGTTTTTGACCCCATATACCATTTTCTACGGCTGGCTGGATTGCCAGAAACCTTCCACCTGACAAATAATGTCACTCATATTCTCTTGCTTTTGAAAGTTTTCATGAGTCCCTATCATATAGATTACTATGTCATTACCCTGTATTTCGTATGCAAGAAGATATTGTTGATGGTGGAATTTAAATTTATTTAAACGTCAAATAGTTGTTTCTGTCCGAAGGTATTTTCGAAATGCTTTCCCCAGGTAGTACCACACAACGGTTCTTCTGTGATATCGGGATTTTTACAGCCACATACATAGGCATAAATCCCAAAGGTATTTGCCCATTCCGAAATTTGTTCGTATGACTGTTTTCTGTATTCCACATCAAGGGCAACAACACTGGATTGCTCTGCCAGTAAATTGATATACTTACTGTTCTGATAATGCTCCATGATTTTTGGTAAGAAAGGCGTTTTCCAAAGCGCCTTATATAAGTTTTTCTTTATCTGTGGTCTCAAGAATAGATAATTGATCCCCATTGAATTTACCCCAAACCCCTGAACCGCCCGAAACAAGGCCGTTAAATTAGACTGTGTATCTGTCAGTCCAGGAATCAACGGGTCTAATTTTACTTCCGGCGTAATGCCTATTGCACATAGCTGTTCAATATTTCGAATTCTTTCCTGAGGCGTTGCGGCGTTAGGTTCGATCTTCTTTTGAATATCTCGGTTTAACGTGGTAATACCAATTTGAATATGCACTAATTCTTTAGATTGTTGAAACAATTGCAAAAAGTTTGCAGGAATTCTGCCCTTGGTGAGCAGGTTTATACCAACACCATATTCCAGTAATATCCTCAACAATTCATATGTGCTATTGAGTACTTGCGGGATAGGTTGCAGGACATCGCAGGTCGGACTAAAAAATACATAGGCAGGTAACTTCCGGCGTGAGGCCAATTCTTTTTTTAATTTTTCGGGCATGTTTCCATAAACAAGCACCTTGCCATCGCCAGGATAGATCGAGTAACCCCTTGCATAGCAATAAGCGCATTGATGGATACATCCCAGAGTCGGATTAATCGAGGCCACCTGACTGAGGCATTTTAACGTGGATCTGGTAAGGATGTGTCCTTTACGTTCGACAAAACCTATCTGCATAATTTTTTAAAATTTTATTTCACCGCAAAGGCGCAGAGTACGCAAAGAAGGGAGGCAGAAGTTGAGAATATGAGAAGTTGGGAAGCTGAGAAAATCCCAACCTCTCAAATTCCCAATCTCTTTCTCTTTTCGTCCTTTGCGTCTCTGCGGTAATTATGGTTATTTATTTAATATGAGACCCCCATTAGGCCGATACAATAACAGATTTTCTTGTAGAGAATCGTGGAAAATATCGCGGTTGCCCTGATTGTCAATTAACATCCCAATACCGATAATATCTTCTGTTTTTGATGGTGTCGAAAAACCCTGGCTATTGTCATTTGCATGATAACTATCATTCCCGCAAAAATCTGCCAGAATTCCCATGCCCTTTTCCAATCCGATACCTTGTGAAGAAGTTGCACTGCGATAAGCGTCGTTCCCACTATAATCAACCAAAAACCCAATACCGGTATCGTGTCCACATCCCTGTGAAACGCCAAAAGAGCACTCGTATGTGTCGTCTCCTGATTTGTCTTCCAATAGTCCGATGGCTGAATGGATACCAGTACCCTGGGCATAACGACCTGCATAATATTTATCAGCGCCTTCATGGTCGTACAATAACCCTAAGGAATAGTAATATCCACTGCCCTGTGAAAAATAGTCTCCATGATATTGATCGTTTCCTGTTTGGTCAATGAGCACACCGACACCTCCTGATGCACCAACAATTGTTTCTTCCGGTCTGATGCCCATGCCTATTCCCTGAGACATGGATTGAAATGATTTTTCGGGGTCTCTGAAATCTGGATATTTACCTCCTGCGAAATAGAAATCGTTTCCACGAGAATCTATTAATGCACCAACCCCTTTTGTAAATCCAACACCCTGGGCAAATTGTCCACTTAAATAGACATCATTGCCTTTAAGGTCACTCAGCAGCCCTGCGCCAAAGAAACCAACTCCTTGATTTAATACATGGCCGCTATAAAAATCGTCTCCGTTATTATCTAGTAATAACCCAACTCCAAAGAGGCATGATCCCTGTGAAAAATTTTGCCCCAAATACTTATCAGTTCCGTCAAAATCCATTAGGAGACCTATACCGAATCTTCCCGCACCCTGGGCGAAAGAATTTGCGGCGTTATAAACATCATTTCCTGAAAAATCAATGCAGATAGAAACAGGGATGTCCTTGTTGGATGCGCCCGCATTATTGAAATAATAATCATCGCCGCCGAGGTCAATAATTACTGCCGCATCGGCGTAATAATAAGAAGTGCCTGTCCCACCCACTACGATTTTTCCAATGTTTGTATCCTGAACGAACAAGATATCACCGGCAAAAACCGGCAACTGTCCTTCATCCCCTCCCCCTAACCCCTTCCCACCATGGGAGGGGGGTATATTCATTGGTAAATTATCTGGATTTTCCGGGAGATTAACACACCGAAGGGATTCTGGTATGTTAAATGGTAATACTTTGGTTTGTGTTTCGTTTAAAGGAGTTTTTACATCCGAATTCTGTTCAAAATTTATGTGAACGAGTTTGCTCAACAATAACGATGTTGCCTCAAACAATTTTGAAAGATCGACCTTTTGAGATAGAGACAATAACCGCGCAAGGTCTTTTGGAGTTATTTTCTCATCGGGCAGCCAAACTTTCTGGGCATTTTGATACAAAAATTCAACCTCTTCCTGAGACAAGTTGTGGAATGCCTCTTTTATGAGAGAAACACAGGGCGCTAAACCATCGATAGCAAGCTGGAGTTGTTCCTGCAATGAGCCAGCCGCATCAATTTGTTCTCTTTTAAGTGCAGATCTAACATCTAATAACTTTGCCGCAAATTCTACTTGGGTACCTATATCTTTGTCTATCAAGTTGTCATGAATTGCCTGACCAATCCGAGGTGTATCAAAGGGATGGAGCATTAAATAATCTACGATAGACAGACGGAATGGATTTACATCGCTATTTTCCTGAAAACTTTCCCGTACATATGCCTCTTCACCGATTCGCTGTATTGCCATACCGAGTCTTTCTTTGTACGTTTCATTTTGAATGGCAAAATTGATGAAAGAATTTTCGGATTTTTGAGATGAATCTGCTAGAGTCTCTTCATTCAGCCATAGTAAAGAAGAAAGTGGTTCGGTCATGTTCGCAATAAGTTTTGCAATTAACTTTGGTTTACATATCATTTCTGAACCGTCTCTGGAAACGGTAAGCACAGGTACGCTCCCTGCACCCGTTGTTTCTATTGTCTTCTTAAATTTGATTAGATTGAGACCTTCCTTATCTATGGTGGTTTCATTATTAAGCTTCGTAATAATATCGCCTACCTTCAAACCTGCTTCATCAGCAGG
>JANLHY010000451.1 GCA_024653795.1 Candidatus Brocadiaceae bacterium
GCGCTGTCAGGGCTAAAGCCCAATTCAGACTTCGTCGTGAGCTCAGTCGAACGATAAGACCGTCACTAACCCCAGCCTTAAGGCTGGGGTTAGTGGGTACACGCCATACTGGGGCTTTAGCCCTGATGGCTCTATAACACAAAGTTGTTCATGTTATTTATTGTCAATCCCTTTGCATGTTCCAATAACCTTAGTAATACCACATTAAGGTTTATCTTTTGCGTCATGCATTCTGTGCAATCTTTTCTGCTAATTGAACGTTCAGGGAATGCCCGGACCTGTTTGCAACGATGCGTCCCTGAATTACTACATTAGCCAGATAAAGGTCGCCTACAAGGTCCAAAATTTTGTGTCTAACAAACTCATCAGGAAATCGCAATTTTGCAGGTTTCATAGAAATCGGTTTGGTCATCTTTCCGTCTTCATGCACAATGATACTATTGTCATCTGTAACTCCTTTTCCCAGGCCAAGCCTCTTAAACTCTTCAATATAGGTACTCAGCCCAAACGTCCTTGCAGGTGCAATATCTCTGCAAAAATTCTCCTCAGTAATCTCGATATCATACGTTTGCCGCTCTATAAAAGAACCATTAAAATCCAGGGTATACGAAAATATCAATCCTTTTTCGCAAGGCACTGCCATAACACTCGCGTCCCCGCTACTAACCATAATCGGGGTCTTTACAATAAACCCCTTCTTCTTCCCCCCAAGTTCGACAGTGCCTGCTTTTTTGAGAACTTCCAAAAAAAGTTTTGCACTCCCGTCCCCTGCGGGAACTTCCCTGCCATTTATTTCTATTTCAATATTGTCGATCCCTAACCCGGCCAAAGCTGCCATCAGATGTTCTACGCTTTCCACCTCGGCTTCATTATTCTTCAAAAAAATGCGTTTATAATTGCTTGACAGGGAATGCACATGAGCACGTACCCTTGGCCGATTGGGCAAATCTACACGGACAAAAGATATACCCGAGTTCAACGGTGACGGTTTAAAATGGAGACTTGTGGACTCCCCTCTAAACATTCCGATTCCGGAGCATTCGGCTTCTCTCCCAATTGTCTTTTGTGCGCTGTCCACGAACTACTTTCCCTTGCTCGTTTCGGAATATTTTTTGTTTAAGTTATTAATCACCTGATTTGTGATATCAACTGATTCAGAATGATACAAAACTGTTTTTATCCCCACTTTAAACTGTAATTCAGAAATTCCCCCACTCTGGAGTTCTGGCTCTTCCTTTTTAATAATCAAATCATATTGTTCGCGCTTACCGATGTCTTCTACTTCTTTACAGACTTCTGTATAGAGACTTCCAAAATAATCCTTATACTTTTTCATGAGACTCTTCTCAGCAAATTTCGCGTAGGATTCCAACTCCATATTCTTTTTTTCAAAGGTTTCTTCGTCCCTTTTTCTGGACTCACTCCCCAAATCCAACAACTGTATCTTTTCATTCAGGCCGACCAATTCTTTCTTCTTGTCGTTGATAATTTTTTGATACTGCTTTTCCTGTTCTTTCAACTGCGCATCAGACGCTTTCCGCTTTTCATATTTTTCAAACACATTATTTAAATCAACCACTCCCACCTTTAAACCCCTTGAAGATGAACTGGCTGCACCTGGTTCTTTTGCCTGTATACCGCTCAACGAAAATAAGCACAAACACGTAAGACTCGCTATAACTCCAAAAACAACCTTTATCTTGTCCCTATTCTTCCTACATGATTTTTCTAATTTCATAATTAAAAGCTGCTGCCCCCTCCGAAATTAAACGAAAATGCCTGAATCTCATCCCCTTCCTCTTTTATAACAGGAATACCGTAATCAATCGCTATCGTAGAACGACCGAGAAAAGGAACATTCAATCTTAATCCAACTCCCGTTGACAACCTGAAGTGATCGAAATTAATATCACGGACTTTTTCATCCGCCTTTCCAGTGTCAACAAAAACTGCGGCACGAATAATATCTTTATATATGGGAATAAGGTATTCTGTATTCATCACAACCAATATGTCGCCGCCAATCCGGTCTCCTGTTTTCTCATCAACAGGCGCTATACCCCTAAATTGAAATCCTCTCAGAGAGCCGAATCCACCCGCAAAAAACCTTTCAAATACGGGGGATTTATTTCCAGACGTTGGCTCTACAATACCAAAAGTACCTCCGTAGGCAAGAACATGTTTACCCCATTTAGGTATTTCAAAGAGT
Source organism: Candidatus Brocadiaceae bacterium (assembly GCA_024653795.1). GTDB lineage: Bacteria > Planctomycetota > Brocadiia > Brocadiales > Brocadiaceae > Wunengus. The sequence goes on from JANLHY010000451.1 coordinate 2,210, forward strand.
GTGTTGTATTTTGTCGTCTGGAATTTAAACTTTGCTATATCCACATCCAACCCGGCAAATTCAAGCGAAGATTCACCTTCATACCCCTTTGACGGCATATATATATTATCAATTCTCCTCATATTCGCTGACAGCGTAATACCAGCCTTCAAATTACTTCCCTCCACATCCAGGACATCCTGGGATGTATCTTCCTTATCATTTCGCCTTTCAATATCGATAATATTAAATTCCGGGCTTAATCTTACAAAAAAATCCCTCTTAATTTCTCTTCCCACAGAAACCCCCGAACCTATGCTTTGTTGCTGATATAATTGATGCGATCTAAGATAATCAAACAAGCTTACGCCAGCACTGTAAGGAGAGTCGAATACGGAGGGATTGGTTAACGATACCATGATGTCTGTCCTCTGAAAACCAGGACTAAAACGCAAAGTTAAGATCTCGCCCGCTCCACGGAAGGCATTGCCCTGCAGAAAATCATTCCAGCTTTTTGGCAGATCAAAGACGTCGAAATTCCTGTCGGTATAAGAGATATCAGCAAATGCTCCAATGTTTGCACCATAACCACCGCCAAACCGCAGCATGCCGGTTCTTCCTTCTTTCACATCTATTAATATGTTTTGTTTGTTGGCTTCAGAACCAGGTTCAAAATTAATCCCCGCAGGCGCGCCCGATTCCATATCAAAATATCCGGTATTTGTAAGACGTCTCTGACTGTCGCGTATTTTTTCTGAATCCAGCTTTTCACCGGGATAAAATGTCACCTGCCGCCGGATAACGTTATCTCTCGTCTTATCATTTCCTGATATTTTAATCTTTTCGATATAATATCTGTCTCTCTCTTCTATGTTAAAAGAGACATCCACTTTTGTACCTTCGGAGCTAAAGGTGTGTTTTTCTTTAACAGAGGCGGCAATATATCCCTGTTCTCCATAAGTCAAACGGAGTTGGAATGCGTCTTTTTCGACCGCATCAAAAAAGAAAGGGCCGCCTTCTTTCAATTTTAACTTCTCCTTTAATTCTTCCTCTGTAAAAAGCGTTTCCCCATGTATTCGTAAGTTTTCGACATAATATCTTTCACCTTCTTTTACATGAATATTTAAGAACATCCTGGTATTGTCTTTGCTATAGGTTATATCCCACCCGACATCGACATCCAACCAGCCCTTATTCATGTAAAATTCTTTTACTTTGCCGATATCGGATTCAAACTTTTTTTGTTCAAACCGTCCCGGAAATATAAATGTCGGAAAATGTTTCTGGCGGCTTTCTATCTGCTTTAGGAGTTTTCTACGGTTAAAGTTTTTGTTACCCGTAAACCTTATCTCTGCAATGCGAATCCTGGGACCTTCTTTTATATTAAAGACAACTGCCGTTTTACCATCTATTAGTTTACTTTCCGCATGTACCCATACCCGGTAAAAGCATTTTTTAATGTAAATCTCTTTAATCTTGTCTTCATCTAGTTTCAGGAGATAGGGCTTTATATAATCACCCTCTTTTATCCCGATTTGTTTCTTCAGTATTTTGGTCTTAATCTTCTTATTGCCTTGAAATTGTATCTCGTCAATTACTGTGCGTTCAGTAACGAGAAACACAACCTTCAGCCCATCTCTCAGTTCTTCAAGTTCGACTCCTATATTGTCAAAGAACCCTAACGACCAAATCGCATCCACATCCTGACTCACCAGTTGTGGATCATAAGGATCGCCTTCTCGCGCGCGAATGATGCTCCTTATTGCAGTCGTACTTATCCGTTGATTGCCCTTGATTTCAATTTTTTCAATAATACGGACTATCTTTCCCTGCGTTTCAGCGCAAACTACCTTTGCATAGCTGAAATATAAGGTTATAACAAGCGCTACGATAAGGATAGTTGCCTGTAATAAAACCCTATTCGGTTTCATTTGTTACCCATAGAGGCTAAACTCTCAAAGCGCATAAAGTGCGACAGAAACGTCAACTTTACCACCCCTGTCGGCCCATTGCGCTGCTTTGCAATAATAAGTTCCGCTGTATTATCCTTATCAGGATCGTAATAATTATCTCTGTGCAAAAGAACAATAACATCTGCATCCTGTTCGATTGATCCCGATTCACGCAAGTCTGACATCCTGGGCCTGTGCCCCTCTCTTGATTCCACAGACCTATTTAATTGAGACACGGCAATTACCGGTATCTTCAATTCTCTGGCAAGTGATTTTAAACGTCTTGAAATTACTGAAATTTCCTGCTGACGATTCTCCGCTCGCGAAGACTCCATCAACTGTAAATAATCCACAGCAACCAGTTGAATATCATATTGCGCCTTCAACCTGCGCGCCTTTGCGCGCAGTTCCAGCACAGTAAGACCGGGGGTGTCGTCTATAAAGATTGGCGCCTCTGAAAGTGACCCAAGTCCATAAGAAAGATCACTCCACTGTTTATCATCTAAAAAACCCATCCGCAATTTGTGCGCATCTATCCGCGCATGCGAGCAAAGCATATTCTGCGCCACCTGCTGTGCTGACATTTCTAAAGAAAATATCACGACCGGCTTTTTTTCTACCACCCCCACGTGTTCTACTATATTCAGCACGATGCTTGTCTTCCCCATACTTGGCCTTGCAGCGACGATAATAAGTTCTGATGGTTGCAATCCACAGGTAATATCATCCAAATCATAAAATCCAGCAGACAATCCGGTCAATCTGCTTTGTTTGTCATGGAGATTTTCAATGCGGCTGAATGTTTCTTTGAGGATTTCGTTTAACCTTGTAGATGCGGTATTAAATTTCTTTTGGGTGATATCGAAGATAGCCCGTTCCGAGGCATCCAACAAATACTCGGTATCTGTGGACTCTTCGAAGGATTGTTTTTGTATGGTAGCTGCAACCTCTATCAGATTTCTTTTTATAGCTTTCTCACGTACTATGTTCGCATAATATTCTACATTTCCTATTGTTGGGACGGACTCTTCCAATTCCATCAAGTATTCCACACCGCCAACTTTTTCCAGCAGCGAACGCTTTTTCAATTCCTCCCGAAGAACAACTAAATCAACTGGCTGTCCCTTATCATAGACATCAACTATTGCCTGATATAGTTCCCGGTGCGCCGTTTTGTAAAAACTCAGCTTATTCAATATCGGTATAACAAGGTTAATAACCTCGTTATCCAGTATCATTGCGCCCAAGACACTCATTTCAGCCTCAATACTCTGAGGCATCGTGCGTTCAAGTACGGACTCAACAACCATCAGTCACTACCTTAAAAAGAAACTAGGCCCTCTCTGGCTGAACCATATCCTCATTCACCACTGTTACCTTACACTTCGTTTGCATTTCTATATTCAGGGCAATCGTGACATCAAACTCACCGCAAACCTTTATTGGACTATCCAATTTCACCATCTCTTCATTTACAGGATATCCCCCCTTTGCCAGCGCCTCTGCGATATGAACGGACGTGACAGAACCGAAGAGTTTACCTTCTTCATTTGCCTTTGCAGGAATCGCACAGGAAGCTGTAGAAAGTTTTTCCAATACCCCCATCAACCGCTCCCTCTCTTCCTTCAATAGCAACTCCATCTTTATCTTTTCTTTTTCTATCTGCTTTAAATTGGCAGGAGAAACATTCGTTGCTAACCCTTTGGGCAGCAAATAATTTCTGGCATACCCCTTCTTTACTTTCACAATGTCGCCAATTCTGCCGAGCTTATCTACATTTTTCTTCAACAACAATTCCATGATTATATCCTCCTAGGCCACATACGGAAGTAGTGCCATAAACCTCGCCCTTTTAATAGAAACCTTTACCGAATGTTGGTGATGGGCGCAGTTTCCAGAACGTTTTCTCGAAAAAAGCTTTCCTTGAGAAGTTGCAAGCTTCGGTAAATATATCGAATCTTTGTAATCCACTTCATCGACACCCATCCTGCAAAACCTACACTTACTCGTTTTATTAAACTCTTTTTTACTCATACATTTCTATCCTTCTATGAAAATTCTATGAAACTATACTAAACTGTTACCTAAAATGGAATTTCTTCATTATTAATATCAAGATTGACATCTTCGGGTATCATGTCCGGTGATTTACCCTCTTTGGATGATGAGCCCATTTCTCCTCCAGGGCGTTTGGCAGGTACTCCAATGAATTGGAAATTATCAGCAACAACACGAAGCGTACTTCGTTTTTGTCCATCCTTAGTTTCCCATTGATTAAATTGCAAACGACCTTCAATAAAAATCGGATTCCCCTTACTAAAATATTCGCCTACAACCTCCGCTCTGCGCCCGAAGATATTGATATCAACATAACACACATCTTCCTTCTTTTCCCCGGTTTTAGCAGTCCAAGCCCGATTGATCGCTATTCCAAAGCTTGCAACAGCCAATCCTGCCGGGGTATATCTCAGCTCGGGGTCTCTCGTGAGGTTCCCCATAAGAAACACTTTATTAAGACTTGCCATACCTCTACTCCTATCAAAAAACCTATTTAAATACTTTACAAATTCATTTCTCCGTTTTCACGAAGACATGTTTATATAGAGTCTCTATCAAGTTTGTGAACCCCAAAGTACGGCCTGCGTCTTTAAAATCCTATGCTTCTTCTGCAAGTTTAACAGACACATCATTTTCTTCCAATAAATTCACGACCGGTATCTCAGGTATTTTATCAATATCCTTTCCTGCTATTAGCCCAACGGCGCCTACCTGAGACAAATCCTCAATCTTATCGTCTTTTATAATTAAAAAACGTATAATATAATCAGAAAGTTGGAAATCCCTTCTGACCATTGCTATGGCTGAATTTTTAGCATTAAAATGGACCAACAGGTATGTCCCGCGTTTATGACTTTTGATCTTATATGCTAATTTTTTTTCGCCCCACTTTTCGGTTTTTAGTATCTCTGCACCGTTCTTTTGCAGAATATCGTGAATGTGCTTGACCGCATTATCCCACTCTGTGCTGGCATGAGCATTATCAATTAAAAACAACCCTTCGTACATCCTCAAATTCTATTCCTCCTGCTTTTGACATTTATACTATAAAATACAAAACTCTTTTATACCTTTCCCCGTTTTCACGAGGACAAGTCTATACACAACAAAAGGTCAATTAAATTTATTCATACAAGCCTCGATGCCTTCAAACATCCAGGTTTTTAATGCCTGATAGGCCTCTTCAATAGCTTCTTCTTTCATGTGCTCTTCTTCTTTAGAAAATGGGGAGAGGACATAATCACTCGGATCTCCATCCGCAGGGCGCCCTATCCCAATTCTTAAACGAGAAAAATCTGTAGAACCCAAGCGGCCTGCGATAGATTCTAGCCCCAGATGTCCCCCACATCCACCACTGCGTCTAATACGTATTTTCCCCAGAGGCATGTCCAGATCATCGCATATGACCATGAGATCCTGCAGCGAGCATTTATACATATCTACAGCTTCTTTCATGGCAACCCCGCTCAAATTCATAAACGTCTGCGGTTTTAACAGGACAATATCTTCCTGATCCACAGACTTCTTACAAAAGAGGGACTGGAACTTTTTTTGAGTATACTCCATTTCAAGTTGCTGTGCAAGCCGGTCTATTACCATAAAACCCAAATTGTGTCTCGTCTTCAAATATTTTTTCCCAGGATTGCCCAGACCAACAATAATCTTCATTGATCACATACCACGTTAAGTCTTTTTTGCAGACTCTGCAGATTCTTCTTCTCCCTCTTTTGGTTTCTTGGTAATGACTTCTGGTTCGGCCAGCAATTCCTCTTCTGATACGGCTTTTGCCTCTACAATCTGGTGCACAGTTGCAACAACTACGTCAGCATCCGATATATACTGAACACCTTCCAGCACAGGCAATTCCTTAACGTGAATCGCCTTACCCAATCCCAGTTCAGATATGTTTACTTTTATTTTCTCAGGGATAGCAGTTGGAAGGCATTCTATTTCTACGTCCTTCATGACGTGGGTTAACACACCGCCTTCCTTCACTCCTATAGACTCTCCATGTAACTCAATTGAAACTCGCAGTTTTACCCTTTCCGTCAAATCAATCCGCGAGAAATCCACATGAAGTACACAGTCTAAGAGATTATCATATTGAACATCCTTTATAAGCGCAGATTCTTTCTTATTATCAACGGTTAAATCAATCATCCTTGTCCCAGAATGAAGGATGCGCGTAAAATCGAGTTCATTCAGACACAGCATAACATTCTCCTGTTTATGTCCATATAATATAGCCGGGATTTGTCCGGACTCTCTAAGCTTTTTAACAGCCCTACTACCCTTTGTCGTTCTTTTTTCCGCCTTTAATTCTAAGATTTTCATCTCTTTTTACTCCCAAAAACAAAATTTATTAAACAAACAGAGAACTCACCGATTCATGACGGTGAATTCTCATTATCGCATCTCCTAAAAGTTCAGAAATAGACAATACCTTTATTTTATCGTTCAATCCTTTTGCCTTTTCAGAAAGAGGTATTGTATCAGTTACCACGATTTCCTTAATGGGCGCAGCTGACAGTTTTTCTACTGCAGACCCACAGAACACAGGATGGGTTGCGCCCACATAAATATCTTTTGCGCCCCTTTCTTTGAGCACACTCGCTGCCTGAGCAATCGAACCTCCCGTAGCAATTAAATCATCAATCATTACCACATTTTTATTCGCTACGTCGCCTATTACAAATCCAATTTCCGTCTCATCAGGACCTACCCTTCGCTTATCCACAATGGCCATTTTTATCCCCAATTTCTTGGAATAATTTCTGGCCAGTTTTATACCCCCAACATCTGGCGTTACCACCACCAGGTCTGACGAAACCAACCTTTCGAAATATTTTGATATTACAGGAAAGGCAAGCAAATGATCTACAGGGATATCAAAAAAACCCTGTATTTGAGCCGCATGCAAATCGACCGTAAGCACACGATCGGCGCCTGCTTCAGTTATAATGTTCGCAACTAATTTTGCCGTTATGGGCACTCGCCCCTCGTCTTTTCTGTCTTTTCTTGCATACCCATAATACGGTAATACTGCTGTGATACGCGCAGCCGATGCTCTTTTCAGACAATCTATAAATATAAGCAGTTCAGTCAAATTCTCATTAACAGGCGGACATGTCGGCTGCACCAAAAACACGTCCGCACCACGAACATCCTCATTTACCTTCAGGTCAATTTCACCGTCGGGAAAACGGCCCACATAAGCGTTTCCCAGTTGAATTGACAGGTGTTCGCAAATTTTCTTTGCCAGAGCAGGATTTGCATTTCCTGAAAAAATCTTTAAGTGGTTTATCTCCTCCAGCCTTCTTTTTTTATCCATAGCTATCCTTCTATCCTAGAAAAAAGACCTGCTTTATCCATCATACCAGAAACCTCAACATCATCCTCTATCTTTGCATCTGCCTTTATATATGCGAAAGGGCCGATACGACATCGTTGGCCAATAACTACATTTTTACAAATATAAGTAAAAGGATACACCGTTGTTCCCTCCCCGATCTCGACGCGATTTTCAATAAACGTACTTGCAGGGTCAACCATGGTTATCCCTTTATCCATAAAATAACGCACAATTTCATCGCGTCTTATTTGGTTGACAACCGCTAACTCCCCCTGGGTATTTATCCCTAACACCTCAGTAGTATTTATACTCTCAAGCCCCTCAATTTTCTTTCCCTTACGGTAAAAGATCGAAATAATGTCAGTCAAATAAAACTCGCCTTTTTTATTACGAGGCGCAATTTCGCTTAAACCCTCCGAAAGGGACTTTACCTTAAAAACATACATACCTACGTTGATTTCTTTGATTTGTAATTCGTCTGCGCTCGCCTCGCTCTCTTCTATAATTCCTTTTATACACCCACGAGAATCCCTAAAAATCCGCCCGTATCCTTCGGGTCTGTCTAAGAAGGCCGTTAATAATGTCATGTCCGCATCATTCTCAGCATTTGCAGCAATCAGTTTTTTCAGCGTCTGCGGCTTAATTAGAGGGGCATCACCATTTAATGCCATGACTACGCCTGTAAGGCCTGAAAGAAGATGCCTGGCAGACAGAACAGCATGTGCCGTTCCCAACTGCTCTTGCTGTTCTACAATCTTGACAGATACCCCTTTAAGACTATCTTTTACTTCTTCTTTTTTATCTCCGACAACTACAATTATCTGCGAAATTTCTGCATTTTGCACAGCCTCAATCACACATTCCAAAAGGGTTATCCCACACACCTCGTGGAGCACCTTGGGCCTGGCAGACCGCATACGCGTCCCTTTTCCTGCAGCAAGAATGA
>JANLHY010000459.1 GCA_024653795.1 Candidatus Brocadiaceae bacterium
TCCTGATCCCAAACTTGGTCTGCGAGGGATGTGCCGAAAAGATCAACACAATTTTAAGATCCCTCCCTGGCATTCAGGAAGTCAGAACAAAGGTACCGCGAAAGCACGCTTACGTGCGCTATGAGCCAGCAAAGATACAGGAAGAACAGATTAAAAAAGCGCTGGAAAAGTCTGGATTCACTGCGCTGGCGGCGTAAAGGGCAGATAACCACGGTATTTGAACTTTTACGGAATTCTATTAATGAACAGGTTCCCCATCAGACAGTGAGGCCATAAAGATCGCTGCACAGGCTTTTAGAAGGAATGTTGACACAATGAGTTGTTGTGTAGAATAGGAGGATATAATTAAATGGAGTGTTGTAATTCAAAAAATAGTCATAAAGATTTCGCAACCCAATGTAACGCATGTGGAAAAATAGGCAAGCCTGTTAAAAAGAAAACCCTCGAACACTTGTTGAAAGAAGACCGTGTTTCTTTAGTACGAGATACTCAATATTATTTTTGTCAAACCCCGTACTGCGACGTAGTATATTTTTCGAGAAACTCAGATACCTTCTATAAGGCAGATTTAAAGGTGAGAGTTGGATTGAAAGAGACAGAGGAGCCGATACCGGTATGTTATTGTTTTGGTTATACAAGGAAAATAATAGTAGAAGATTTTTTTAAAAACGGTCGTTCAACGATTCAAGGTGAAATAACAAAAAAGGTAAAACAGGGAATATGTCGATGTGAAGTAACGAATCCGCAAGGTACGTGTTGTTTGGGAGATATAGCACAGGTACTTAAAATGATAGGGATACCGTCATAAAATGGAAAGGAGGTGAGGCATTGCGATGCTATTTTATATAGTTATATTAGAATTAATCTTGTGTAGATGCTATTTACAGGCTTAGATATCTCATACCTCAAGCATACCTTTCCCTTGATATTTCTGTAAAAATTCTTACAATAAAGCGAAATATTTTCAGGTCTTTTTGTTTAACGCACCTATTTTCCGCAAAATTTTTGCCAAAAAACACTTTTTACTAATCTTTTTATGCATCGCATTACTTATAGTTAAAACATAATCGTTGCTAACTATATTAAGAAAGACGGTTACACTACTTATATAATTACCATTCTTTAATTGGCATAGCAATTGTTATTAGTTTTGTAATTGTTCTATTTAGCAAAACGAATATGAAAGATTGTTGTTCTATATTAATTCCTTGGCTACAACATTTTTTATACACGATTTATTATAAGATTTACTTGACAATCAATTAAACTAATATAAATATAGTATCTTAATTTTTTTGTAAATAAAGATTAAATACTACGACTCAAGGGTTGTCAACCATTTATGAAAATTCTTGGAATTGATCCAGGGACACA
>JANLHY010000461.1 GCA_024653795.1 Candidatus Brocadiaceae bacterium
GACCACAAGGGTCGGCGCTACGACAGAGTTATAACTCCGCCATTTATGGCGGAGATTATATCCGCAATATCAATGCGGCTTTAGCCATGACTTCCAAAATTGTAGGTGGCTATTGATTTAACTCACCAAAGGTAATGGTTTCACAATAGAAATAAGAAAAATAGCCCAAACCCACGGGCTTTTTTGCGCCATGACGGTATTTTATAGGTCTTTCTCTCGTTCCCAAGCTCCAGCTTGGGAACGAGAGAAAGCGTAGCGCGGGTGGTTTATCCCCCGCCCCTGTATCAAGTACGGGGCAGGCTCATGCCGACCACACCTGTCCTCGACTACGATCGGGGAAGGGATCGGCGCTACATTATTTTGCTAAACTTGTCCTCGTGAAAACTGGGAAATGTCAAAATATTTTTGATAAGCGCATAAGCGCCTAACCCACATTTCCCCTGAATTTTTGTGTTGACATTAAGTATGAATACATTACAATTATTGCAATTTACAATTTAAAGTATGGGGATTGGGCAGATTATGGAAATAGAATACCTGAAAAACAGGCGTTTATACCAGAGGATTGACGATACCAATGTTATAGTATATTATAGATTCATCGGGCCTGATGCAGAACTCGATTCGAATGGAAAGAATGCGCTTAAAGAAAAGATATTCGGCGAGAATATGTTGACACTCTATGATATTTTGAGGAACAGAGGCGCTAAGTATGAGACGGTCATTGATATAATCAAGACAAAAGTAAATAAATTAATCAACCTTGTCAATTCATTTGCCAATCCGGAGATGAAGATTGCTGAATTGAGCACAGTTAATCTGAGCGCCTCCGGCATTCGGTTTTGCACAAAGAAAGCCTTTCAACAGGGGGACAGGGTTGAATTGCTCATGATATTCCTGCCGACAGCGGATTTGATTGACTGCAGGTGTGAGATAGTAAGGGTATTGGACGTTCGGGACGATCGCGGTGAGTATAGTGACGTTGCCGTAAAATATGTTATTTTAGATGAAGACGATAAACATAAGATTGTAAATTACGTTAAAGTTATCATTGAGAACTTACCTTTTAGATAATAAATAAAAACGAGATAAGGAGGTTGATTTATGTACGAAGAACATTGGAGTCTTAAATGCCTGCCATTTCAGATATTCCCTGATACAGGAATGTATTATCCCACAAAGATACATGAAGATGCGATAAAAAGAATCATGTATGCAATTAAAACATTAAAAGGGTCGGCTCTGCTTACCGGAGATATAGGGGCAGGTAAGACAACAGTTGTAAATCTGATAATAAAGAAGTTGTTTATAGATAAGGATAGATATGAGGTTGCATTAATTAACCATCCTACTATTGATTGTGACAGTTTTATGAAGACGGTTCTGGTTCAGTTTGGTGTCAGAAGTGAGTCATCTGAAAAAATGGATATGATACAGACATTTCAGGAGTGGCTTGTATCCACATATACGAGGGGAAAACATGCCGTCCTGATTATTGACGAAGCACATCTTATTAAGAATATGGATATCTTTGAAGAGATTAGGCTCTTTTCTGATTTTCAGGTAGACAACCGTCCACTTTTAACATTCGTGCTGGTCGGTTCGTCTGAAATAAAGAGGACTATAAAAAATATACGCTCTCTTGATGCGAGGATAGCCATTAAATATCACCTTTTCCCGTTGAATGTGGATGAGACTAAGGAGTATATTAAACACAGGCTGGAAGCCGCCGGGGGAGATATGAGGATATTTACAGATGAC
>JANLHY010000464.1 GCA_024653795.1 Candidatus Brocadiaceae bacterium
GGCAAACAAAATAAAAACACCCCAAGGACTCCAAACACTTTTGGCAAAAAGGTAATTGTTTGTTCATGGATACTTGAGATTGTCTGAAATATGCCTATCACAAGGCCAATCACCATTGCAACTACCAGCATGGGCGCCATAAGGAGAAATGTTGTTTGTAATAAGTCTTTGCCGATTGTGGTAACTACTTCTGTTGTCATAGTCAACTCCCTTAGTAATTTTTGTAATAATTCAGCTACCTTAGACAGGATAAACAAGATTAACATGATAAAAGCTGCCTTATTTCATCCTGATTATCCTGTTAATCCTGTCAGAAATTAATTTATATCATGTCTATCCTGTTATCTTGTCAAATCTTTTTCGTCATCAACTTGTTTGCTAACTTTGCGTACTCCGCGGTAAGTTATCTCGTTCTTCTAATTGTTTTATCCTTTTTTCAAGGGTTTTAATATGTTCTCTCATTTCGGGTAATTTTTCGATAATTACGTAACAACGACGCATCCTCTTGATGGGGAGTGCAGGTGTTCCTAAATAGGTTTCATTATCTGGGATGTCTTTTGCTACTCCTGAATGCCCACCGACAGTAACGTTATCGCCGATTTTAATATGTCCAACAACTCCAACTCCGCCAGCAAGGGTTACGTGCTTGCCAATCTTGGTTGAACCAGCAATGCCTACCTGGGATACGATGAGTGAGTTTTCACCTATTTCGACGTTGTGTGAAATAACAACCTGACTGTCGATCTTTGTTCCCTTTCTGATAATCGTTTCACCGATCACAGCACGGTTAATCGTCGTATTAGCGCCAATATCCACATCATCCTCGATTACGGCAATGCCGGTCTGAGGGATTTTGTAATAACTTTGGCCATCTGGAGCGTATCCAAAGCCGCTGCTGCCAATGACGGTATTGCTGTGGATGGTCACTCGATTGCCGATTACCGTATCATTATAGATTACGGCATTTGGATAAATAACGGAGTCGTCACCAATGGTACAATGATCTCCAATATGAACACACGGATATATGACCACTCGATTGCCAATGCGTGTACTTTTGCCAATAGTGGTGTATGCATGGATAGAAACATCTTTTCCAATGATTGCTGTTTTGTCGATCCTGGCAGAATCGTCAATGCCTTTCGTATATGTTGGTTTTTTGTACATCAGGAGTTCTACCAGCTTTGCGAAAGCGAGGTAGGGGTTTTTGCATACCAGGAGGTCCCTTTTTATATCCTTTAATTTTGGGGAAACAATAATAGCGGAGGCATTGGTCTGGTGGATTTTCTTCGTATATTTTTCGTTGGATATAAAAGTAATATATCCTTCCTGTGCATCGTCAATGCCCATAACACCGGTTATCTTTATGGCAGGGTCTCCAACAACCGTACCGCCAACGTATTCAGCGAGTTCTTGTAATGTTTTTTCCATGTTTTTAATCGGTATTTTTACGGGGTACTGTTTCGCTGGATGGCGCTTTCGTTACGAAACGTACAAGGAACAAGGTAACGATCAAGAGTCCCCATCCAAGTACCCCGGTGACCACCTTGCTGTCGCCGTACAACCACTTTGAGTTCTTTCCTACATGGTCGAAGAATAACATATTGGTCTTAATGATAAATACCCAGCCTGCATGAAGCCCGATAGCAAAATAGAGGGAATTTGTTCTCAGGCAGGCATATGACAGCACAACGCCGACCAGGAAGATGCCAAACAAGGTGGGGAAAATGGTGGTGAAATTTAATAATAAATTTGCGAAGGATTGATAAATTACCTCGAAACCGATAAACGGTTGAAAACCCGGCGATACCAGGAGTTTAACCTTGAAAAAATGCATAAAGGAAAAAAAGAGACTGCTGGCGCATACAGCAGATACGGCGTGCATGTCCCGTAAAAAGCTTTGAAAGATAAATCCCCTGAATAATATTTCTTCGATACATCCAACAAGACCTGCGATTAGCAAAATTTTGAAAAGCTGAAAAAATAAGTCTCCTGGAGATTTTGCATCAACCTGTAAGATTTTGGCGCCTGTAATGAACAGAAAGGCGGTGTAAAGGATAAACATCCCGGTGCTCAGGAAGAAGCCCATCTGCAAATGTTTCCACCATCCCGATGTGTGTTTTATGCCAATTGTTGAAAGGGAATTAATCATCAGAGGTTTCCTGAACAAGAAAATAACGAGGATGGCAACACCCATGATGATACGCCGCATAACCTTCCCGAAATCATAACTCCCATGCTTATAGTTAAGCAGGTCTGTCACCAAAGCGCTCTGTGGTATCAGCATGTCAGCGGCGATCTTTATCAGGGGTGCAAGCAGACTGCTTATGAATAATATGAATAAATATAAGAGGAGTACTTTCTTATATTGTTTTAAATTATGAAAAGAAATCATGGTGAAATGATAGTGTCGCAAAAAGGAGTTGTCAACTGAAAATAGTTTTTGGCTTAGGACATTATCTATATTAAGGTGAGGGTTCTTTTTGTATCTTGACAATAGTAAACCATAATTGTAAATTGTGTTATTGAAACGTCAAATTATTAAAGATTATCAGGCAATGCATTTGGAGGAATTGAATCTGCTTATCTCAAATTGTAAAACTCCTCAATTTTTCCAAAAAATTCTTGCCCACGAATTAACCCTAAAACGCCCATCTCACGAATTAAAAAAATTAAATCAAACCCTTGCTTCTTCTACCGTTGACCTTAATCTCCATCAGATAGATGCCGCCTTGTTTGCCTATAATTGCCCTCTTTCAAGGGGCGCAATCCTTTGTGACAAAGTTGGTCTTGGAAAAAGTATCGAGGCAGGACTGATAATAAGCCAACTTGGGCGGAGGGAAAAAGGAAGATAATTATCGTAATCCCTGCATCATTGAGAAAACAATGGCAGAATGAACTTTTTGAGAAATTTAATATCCCTGACGTTATTTTGTGAAAATGCTCTATTAAATCAAATTAGATATTGTATATAATACTACAACTCTAAGTACTTATTTTTTAAAGTTAATTAATAGAGATGAAATCTCAAGTCAAATATAAATTTTCAGGCCACGAAACATTTCCGTTCCGTTACACTTGGCTACCCAAAGCCGTAAAAACGGTAAAGAACAATCCAAAAATCTTTTCTGACGAAGACGATGCTATGGTATCGCTGGGCGTCGGGAAAAATATGGTACGAGCCATCCGCTTTTGGGCAGAAGCGTCAGGGATTATCAAATTTCAGGGTAAGGATGGTTTTGTCGTTACTGAGTTTGGAGAAATTTTATTTGGTGAAGATGGACTCGATCCTTATTTAGAAGACATTCAAACACTTTGGTTGATCCACTGGAAATTATCTACTCAGGTTTTAGAGCCGCTTTTTGCCTGGGAT
>JANLHY010000528.1 GCA_024653795.1 Candidatus Brocadiaceae bacterium
TTCAAACTCCTGAGCGTGGCTGGCGCTTATTGGCGTGGGAAAGAAACGAATCCCATGCTGCAGCGTATTTACGGCACGGCATTTTTCACACAAAAAGAGCTTGATAAATATTTAAAGTTTCTTGAAGAGGCTGAAAAACGTGACCATCGAAAGATAGGAAGAGATCTAGACCTTTTCAGTTTTCACGAAGAGGGAGGGCCTGGGCTAACCTTTTGGCATCCAAAGGGCGCCAGAATCCGGAACATTATCGAGAATTTCTGGCGGGAAGAGCATTTCAAAAGGGGTTACGATATTGTTTACAGTCCACATATTGCGAAGATCAATTTGTGGAAAACCAGCGGCCATTGGAATTTTTATCGCGAGAGCATGTACTCGCCAATTGAGGTTGACGGTCAGGAATATATTTTAAAGCCCATGAACTGCCCTTTTGCAGTGCTTATGTATAAAACTAAGCTTCATAGTTACCGTGATCTGCCATTGCGGTGGGGGGAGTTGGGAACTGTGTATCGGTACGAGAGGTCGGGTGTCTTGCATGGATTGTTGCGTGTGCGTGGATTTACACAAGATGATGCCCATATTTTCTGTACCCCCGATCAATTAGAAAATGAAATTTTGGGCGTGATTGAGCTTGCTCAATTTATGTTGTCGAGTTTCGGGTTTAATGAATATGAGATAGAATTGAGTGTGCGAGGTAAGGGTGAAAAGGAAAAATACATAGGCCGGGACGAAGTTTGGGATCATGCCGAAAATGCCTTGAAAATTGCCCTCGATAAAAAAGGACTAAAATACACACGGATGGAGGGAGAGGCAAAGTTTTACGGCCCAGCTATTGATATCAAGGTCAAGGACGCTATAGGCCGTGGATGGCAGGGACCGACTATTCAGGTAGACTTTAATCTGCCAGAGAGATTTGACGTTAAATACGTCGGTCCGGATGGTAATCATCATCGTGTTGTGATGGTACATCGTACAGTTCTTGGGGCAATGGAACGATTTGTTGGGTGCTTGATAGAACACTATGCAGGTGATTTCCCTTTGTGGATTGCGCCAATTCAAATGAGGATATTACCCATTACAGATGCACACATTGATTATGCAAAAAAATTGCAAGCACAGTTGCTTTTAAAGAATTTTAGGGTAGAATGTGACACGGGCAGTTCCAAGATCAATTATAAGATACGTGAAGGCATACTGGAAAAAATTCCCTATCTGCTCATCGTTGGAGACAAAGAGATGCAAAGTGGTTCTGTTGCTGTTAGAAGCAGGAAAAGGGGAGACGAAGGGATGATTTCAATTGAGGAATTTATAAATAATATTGAAACTGAAATCCGGGGAAAAAAATAATTTTCACTTTATAGGAGGAAAATATACATTTCACAAGAATTGAGAATTAACGAACGTATCCGTTCCTCTACGGTACGACTGATAGACGAGAACGGTGTGCAGGTTGGAGTGATTACCAAAGAAGAGGCTATAGCAAAGGCAAAAGGCGTTGAATCGGATCTTGTCGAGGTAGCTCCCGATGCAATCCCGCCTGTTTGCAGAATTATGAACTACGGTAAGTTTAAGTATAAACAAAAGAAAAAGACGCATCAGAAGCAACACGTAGTTCAGTTAAAAGAATTAAGATTAAGGCCAAAGACTGGCGAGCATGACATTCAAACAAAAATACGTCAGGCGCGAAAATTTTTAGAAAACAAAGACCGCGTGCTCATTAACATGATGTTTAAGGGGCGCGAACGGGCTCATGCTGAACTGGGCAATGAAATTTTAAAACAAATTGCTGTTGCATTAGAGGACATCGCTAAAGTGGAGAAGGACAGAATATCAGATGAACGCAGAATGGGAATGATCCTGTCTCCCAAATAAACACTAGTTTCAATTTAAGGTATAGGTATTTCAATCTTTTCCCCGATCGAAGTCGAGGACAAGTATGATTCCCCTCTAAAAAGAGGGGATAAAGGGGTGTGTAAGTTTGCCGTAACACCCCCCAGCCCCATAGGTAGGTCAGGCGTCCTCGCCTGACATTATAATGACAGACGGGACGTCTGTCCTACCGATAGAGGGGAGCTTTAAAAGTCGCTGCCGAAGGCAGCCTAATTTAAAATGGAGATTTGTAGATGCCAAAATTAAAAACACACAAAGGGCTTAAAAAAAGGATAAAGATTGGCGCTAAAGGTAAGATCAAGAGATCAAGGGCTGGAAAAGGCCATCTTCTGTCTGGAAAATCAGGAAAACGCAAGGCGCACATGAGGAAGAAAACAGGAGTTTCTCCGGCTTTTAGTAAAATTATGAAAAGAGCTTTAAATTTGTCTTAATAATACTTATTTGAATTTTTTTAAAAAAGAGAGTTGTTATATGCCAAGAGCGACAAAAGGTTGTGCAAGAAAAAGGTCTAGAAAAAGATTACTAAACAAGACAGAAGGCTACTGGGGTGGAAGAGGGAATTTGTACCGCAAGGCCATGGAAACTTACATCCGTGCCATGGTGTTTTCATTCAGAGATAGAAAGGCGCGGAAGAGGAAATTCAGGGAATTGTGGATTTCAAGAATTAATGCGGCAGTCAGAGAACGTGGCATTTCGTACAGCCGCTTTATTAGTGGATTGGTCAAGGCCAATGTGGATTTAAACCGAAAGATGTTGGCTGAGATGGCGGTGAATGATAAGCCTGCTTTTGACAGGTTAGTCGAACAGGTAAAAGCAGTAGTTTGATTGTATAGTAATTTCAATGTTGCCCACGAAAAGACGCGAAAGTAACCTCCCCCTATCCCCCTCCAGAGGGGGATAAAGGGGGAGGATCGGTGCTTTTTCGAGTGTTTCTTGGGTAATATGTTTCCGCCGGAGGCCTAATTTCTTTTTGCTATTTTTTTATCCGGTTGGGATAGTGCTATTACTTTTTATGAGGATAAGAAAACCTCATAATTCGATATTCCTTGTTCGATATTCGTTATTCAACACACGGTTAAATTGATCCGTCATTTTAATTTAGCGCTTATGCTCGTCAGCCCCTCCTTGCGAAGGAGGGGAAAGAGGGGTGGTTATAAGTTCAAAATTGTATCATGAAATAGCATCCTGCATTTTGCAATAGCTGTGTAATTTCCACAGAAGCAAGGCCTGTGGCTGCCAAATAATAAGTCGGCTTTTATATTGTTCATTTAGGCACGTCTTCTTGGTATTAAACCATGAAGGAACGTGCCTACGTTTTTAATATGCTTTTTTAGTATATAGTTCACCCCCACCTAAACCTCCCCCATCAAGGGGGAGGAATACAAGTGAACAATGAGTATTCCCCTCCCCTGGTGGGAGGGGTTAGGGGAGGGGGTGAACTGTTACCCTGTTTAACTACTCATCGCATGTTAGAGAAATTAGAAGAAGTCATAAGAAACATACAAAGCGAAATTAAGTCAATTACAGCGCTGAAAGATGCTGAACAGCTTAAGATAAAATACCTGGGAAGGAAAGGTATTATTCATGATTTCATGAAGCTGATACCATCCTTGCCCGCAGAACAACGCGCTGCAATCGGACAGCGGATTAATTCTCTTAAGACTGAAGTTACAAAGATCGTAGAAGAGTTAATAAAGAAGTTTTCTGTAGAAATAACTTCAAAAGCTAAACATGAAATATTCGATATAACGTTACCTGGTAAATGTCCTACTGTAGGTAAAAAGCATCCGCTTACTCAAACAATTGATGACATCAAAGAAGTATTCGCCCGGTTGGGTTTTGATGTGGTCTATGGGCCGGAAGTGGAGTCTGAATATTATAACTTTGAAGCCTTAAATATTCCCGCCGACCATCCCTCCAGAACCGATTTTGATACTTTTTATATCAAGAACGACATACTCCTTAGAAGTCAGACATCCACTGTTCAGATTCGCGTCATGGAAAAGCAAAAACCCCCTATTCGAATTATTGCCCCAGGCAGGGTGTATAGGCCAGATACTGTGGATGCCAGACACTCGTTTATGTTTCATCAGGTGGAAGGATTGCTCGTAGATGAAGGAGTAAGTTTTGCTGATTTGAGGGGGGTGCTGAATCAGTTTATTAAAACCTATTTTGGTCAGGATGTTCAAATGCGTTTTAGGCCTTCCTTTTTCCCCTTTACCGAGCCCAGCGCCGAGGTGGATATCTCCTGTTCCCTCTGTAAAGGTAATGGATGCAGTGTGTGTTCTTATAGTGGATGGGTGGAAATATTGGGGGCGGGAATGGTTGACCCTAATGTATTCAAGGCCGTGCATTATGACGCTGAAAAATACACGGGCTTTGCGTTTGGAATGGGTGTTGAAAGGATTACAATGTTAAAGTATGGCATCAATGATATTCGTCTTTTCTATGAAAATGACATACGGTTTTTATCGCAATTTTAAATGAAGATCAGCTACAACTGGTTAAAAGAATACGTAAATTTTTATTTGTCGCCGCAGGAGTTGGCGGATAAGTTGACGAATGCGGGGCTTGTGGTTGCAGATATTCATTCTGTTGAAAACGATTTTTGCCTCGATGTAGAAGTAACTTCCAACCGCCCTGATTGTCTTGGAGTCATTGGCATTGCACGTGAGGTGGCTGCTATGGTGGGAGCGAGTGTTCAATTACCGGAAACAAATTACATAAACACAGATCCCCGATCTGAGTCGAGGACAGGTATAGAGGTCTCAAAATTAATAAGTGTTGCTGTTGAAGAACCGATATTGTGCCCACATTATACGGCACGAGTAGTAAGGCATATAACAGTAAAGCCATCTCCGGAATGGATGCAAAAAAGGTTGAAATGCATTGGCCTTCGACCGGTAAACAATATAGTCGACATCACAAATTATGTAATGATGGAGACAGGGCAACCACTCCACGCCTTTGATTTGGATAAGTTGTCAGATCAAAGAATATTTGTTAGAAGGGCAAGGAGCGGGGAAGAAATAGTTGCTATCAATGGAGCCAGGCGGGCGCTTTTCCATGATATGTTAGTCATTGCGGACGGTGAAAGACCGATTGCCATTGCCGGTATTATGGGAAGTAGGGAAACAGAGGTCTCTGAGTCAACCAGAAATATTCTCCTGGAATGTGCACAATTTGAGCCCAGGCAGGTGCGTCGTACATCAAAAGCAACAGGTATTGCCTCAGATTCGTCATATCGTTTCGAAAGAGGCGTTGATCCTGAAGGAGTTGAACTGGCATCAAAAAGGGCGGTAAAGCTTATCAAAGATTTTGCTGAAGGAGAAGTTGTTCACGGTGTTATTGATATAAGATCGGAAAGGCACGAAAGGAAAAGTATTACGCTCCGAATTGAAAGGCTTAACAAAGTATTGGGGTTAGAGATAAAAAGAACTATTGCTAGTGATATTTTAAAAAGACTGCAATTTAATATTTTAAACGAAGTTGATAGCTTTATTGATGTTGAGGTACCAAGCTTTCGGGGCGATGTCTATCGTGAGATCGACTTGATCGAAGACGTTGCCAGGATTTACGGATATAATAATATCCCCACAAAGACTTCTATTAGTGTGCGGGGCAGTGTAAAGAGCAAATATGAACTTGTTGAGGATTATGTTCGCCAATTTTTAATAGGTATTGGGTATTACGAAGTGAAAACCTTTAGTATTGTTGATGCCTCGCCGTTACAGTCTGTGAATTTGTGGTCAGATAGGGGGGGGGTCGATATTGCTAATCCGCTAAGACAGGAAGAAAGCCGCTTACGCACTTGTCTGCTACCCAGCCTGATACGCACGAAGATATATAATATGAATCATGGTGTTGAACAGGTGAAAATATTTGAGGTTGCCAAGGTTTATCTTGCAGGCGATAGGTTGCCGCAAGAAAAGACGTGCTTGTCCCTCCTGGCAGATGTAGATTATTTGACGTTAAAGGGGATTGTCGAGTCATTGCTAGTAAATTTAGGTGTCGTTTCAAAATGTGAATGGACAAGCTTCACAGAGCCTAAGTTATTTAAAGATAAAAGGGCAGCAGTGATTCTCCTGGATAATAAGATACTTGGATATCTGGGAGAGGCTAGCAAAGAATTGGGATTCCACAAAAAACTCGGCCAATTTAAACTGGATGGTACCCATAAATTGGGAGAGATGTCAACATTCTGTATGTTGGAATTGGACATGGATTTTTTAGTTGAAAAATCGTGCTTTACCAAAAAATATCAAACCTTGTCTCTGTATCCGTCAGTCCTGCGCGATCTCGCAATAATTGTTGATGAAGAGGTGACGTGGGCAGATATTGAAAAATGTATCAAGTCGGTAAATATTTCTTTTTTGAAGGAGATAAAATTTTTCTATTACTGGATTTATCGCGGCAAACAGATTCCTGCAGAAAAGAAAAGTATGGCGTTTAACCTCTGTTTTCAAGCGCAAGACCGCACGTTAAAAAGTGAAGAGGTAGATATTGCTCTGCAAAAGATACTTAATGCTCTTCAAGAAACCCTTGGCGGTGAGTTGCGAAAACAATAACAGGATATCTTAAGAAAAATATTTTTTTACGAATAAGACTTGTCCTCATGAAAATGGGGAGAAGTAATCACACAAAGACACGAAGCCGCAAAGAATAAAGAATGATGAAGGATGGAATATCAAGAATAATTAATGGGGATATACCATAAATCTTTGTGTCTTAGTGGCTTTGTGTAACGTAGCGCCGATCCCTTGTGGTCGGCCAATGGCGGGGGATAAACCACCCGCGCTACGGATTCCGACTCGTTCGGGTTAGGACTATTTAAGACACATCAAAATACTGCAAACTGTTTTAGCATCTTTAATTTCACCCTTCTTAACCATCTCTAGCGCATCACTCAGCTTGACTTGTACAATATCTTTGATTGATTCATCCAATTGATAATTTGTTTGGGTTTTAACAAGATTGGTTGCCTTGAAGAGATGCATTGTCTCACTTAAGATGCCAGGAGAAGGATAAAGAATTATGAGGGGTTCAAGTGTTCCAGCCCTGTAACCTATCTCTTCCTCCAATTCACGCCCTGCACATGTGATAAATGTTTCACCTTCATCAAGCGTACCGGCAGGAATTTCATAAATAAGTTCTTTCACGGCATGTCTGTATTGCTGGATAAGGATAATCTCGTCTTCTGTTATAAAGGGAATAATGGCAGCCGAGCCTGGGTGTTCGATAACCTCTCTCATAGCTTTTTTTCCATCATCCAGGACAATTTCATCTTTTCTCACATTTATCTTTTTACCGGAGTAAATAATCATATAATTCCCTTTTATAAATAAGACCTTTGGCAACTTTTTTGTGCAACCGAGACGGTCGCGCTACCAGTTTGAATTTCTCTTGCTGGTTCAATCGTCCTCGATTGAACCAAAATGTTTCGGTTCAGGCTACAAGCCTGAACCAGCGTGTGAAAAATGTTAATTAGTAATTTCTCGCTTGGCTATAATTCTTGAGAGACTGTTAATATTATTTACGTTCATTAAAGCTTGGGTGCTGTATAATATTCGAGAATTTCCCTTGAGTTCTACTTCAGATTCTCCACTACCGGCCAAAACTAGCGCCCCAAATAGCCTTGGGGTACCCCCGGCTCCAAGGTCTAATTCTACCTCAGCATTGATTCCATTACTCAAGACAATAATTATTCCTTCGAAATGAAGATTGCCACTAAATTTTACCTCAAATTCTACCTCATCTTGTACTATCAAAATTCCAGCCCCATCTACAGAACCTGTGAAATCCACTCCATTAGTTATTACGGTAATTTGTGGGTTAGACCGTGTTCCAAGCGTCTGATTACCCGAAATAGTTCCTCCACTTAAGGTGACGTTTGCAAGTGGAATAAGTTTATTCGTCAGGTTCTGCCAGTATTGATTCGTGTAACTACCACCTGCTACTTTTGTAGGAGGGTTGCCAAAAACATTCTGCTGTGGTCCCGATGTTTCTATATCTGCAATATCACCAGCGTCAGGGGTTGTACTAAAATAGATACCGGCGGTTGAGGTTCCACCGTTTGGCGTACCGTCGCATCCAGCGCCAGAACAATTAAAATCAAACGGCACATCATAATTATCTCCATGAATTTCAGAGTTGCCCTTAATTTCGACTTCTGGATCATTTCCATAAATACTCAAAGCCCCATCTACATTCATTGGTATTTGTATTTTTTCTATCACTTTTTCAATCGTGTGTGCTGCATTCCTTATAGTACCAGTTCCTGTAATAACAACTATATTATCACTATCGTGAAACAAATTACCATCGCCGTCGTTATTGTCATTAATCCGAACTGTATATGTCCCGTTCCCAAAGCTAACAGCACTTCCAAAACTCAAAATTCCATCGTCAGGCGTATTCTGTATTCCATCACTTCCCAGCAATTCATCATCAAAACCATTAGTACTGGATTTTAAAATATTATTTGCACGTTCAATTCCAGCCTCTGCAGTGTAAAATGACTGTACACTGGTCTTGTAATTGCCGCTTATTTTAATATCAGTGGTAGTTGTTATGACAGCCGTAGTTCCCGCCAGTGTTAAAATGGCTATTAACGCGAGGACAACAATGAGGATCATTCCCTTTTCGTCTCCGCATCCCACGATAATACTTAATAATTTTGGTTGTCGTTGTACATTCATACGATATTACCTATACAATTATTTTAATTGTATAGGAATTTTCATTTTATTTAAGCGGGTTTTGTGGTGGCACGGATTATTCCCCTCTTGGGAGGAGACTCAACAATTCCCCTCTTGGGAGGGGTAAGGGGTGGGTTCCTTTCCCCGTTTTCACGAGGACAAGGGTCGAGAAATCTCAATGAATATTTCACGAATTACCGATCCCCGTTTACACGAGGACAAGCTTACCCACCCCTAAATCCCCTCCCAAGAGGGAACTTTCTAAATTCAGTCCTTCTGTTCTCTGACTTCAGCAGTTTTGTAATCAATAAATCTCTTTCCATCTGATCACATTCAACGGCTGGGTATTTAAGGAATTATCTATCATGCAACTATCATATTTTATGTTCAGACCGCCATTTATGTTTATTGTTTCGACTGACATAGCTGACCCAGTAATGTTTACTCCTGAACCTCCTCCATTTAATACCAGGGTACCAGTTGTCAAGACCAACCCGTTCCAATTGAAACCACCTCCAAGAGTCAAATCGCCCTTTACCAGCAAAATGCCATAGCCAGTTACATTTTGTAACTTTAACCCCTGAGTATTAGGGGGATTTGAGGTGTCTGAGTAGCAGGTAACAAAGTCATTTGTATTTCCATAAGTAGCGCCATTTTGGTCATCGGTTATTGTTATGGTAGCGTTACCTTTTAATACGTTCACATATTTCAAAATATCCACATCAGTTGAGCCGATTTGAGGTATTGGTGGACTTCCACCATAAGTAGGGGCGGGATTTTCGGTTATTGTCGAAGGAGTTAAAACATAAACAGGGGGAAGTGATGCACCATTTCCGCAGTTATCAGTTCCATCAATAGTCTGAGAAGCGCCGTTTAGGCTTACATCCCCTTTTGAAAATAGTGGACTTAATACGGGTGGGCCTGGGTAATAAACTACTTCGATTTCAATTATTTTCTTGCTCCCCCCACTGTCCCCATAGACAGTTATGATTTCTACAGGCCTATATATTGACGTACCTGTTGTTGTGAATTGAACGGCAGTTGTGGGTGTTAATGGATTTCCATATCCGTAATATATAATGTTACCCGGAGCTCCAGATGTATGGGTTGCAGTACTTCCATCATTGTCATAATAGTGGGGAGACGTCGTACCATGACCTGCCTGTTCGGCATCATATTCCCTCTTGTGTCTGATTTTAAACCAATATGAGATGCCGGTCTGAAGACTATTTGCTACTACACTGGTATTTGTATGATTGACGGGGTTATATTTGGGAATGTAATTTTTGTAATTGGCGTTATAATTAGGGTCATCGGGGGTTTGCCACGTGTTTGACGTCAGGATGTAAGCCGACCAATTTTCGTCGGGGTTTGGAGCAGGATCACCTGCATAATTGGCGGCCGATGATGGTCCTCTAAGACGTGCCCTTGCCTCTTCTATCCCTGCCTGTGCTGCATATAGCGCCTGTACACTGGTCTTGTAATTGCCGCTTATTTTAATGTCCGTGTTGGTTGTTATAACAGCAACAGTTCCCACCAGTGTTAAAATGGCTATTAACGCGAGGACAACAATGAGGATCATTCCCTTTTCGGCTGCCCATGTTGTTACTATACCTAATTTGTCTGATTGACGTTTTGAATTCATACAAATTTGAACCTCAATATATGGAGTCGTTTAATAACTAAGATTTTCTGGTGTTACACGAGAAGTCAGTGTGCCGTAACTATATCTATTACTTAGATCAGGCTTGTCAGTCCTCCCGGTTATGGTAATTCGTATTTGACGGATACTTGATACGGTGGTGGTTGCAACACCACTACTATCCAGATAAGAAAAGGTAAGCGCCTCAATGTTTTCTGCAAATGGCTGAGCTCCTCCTCCCGCATTTCTATCAATTTGATTATTCGCAGCATCATATGCATAGGTAATGGTCTCTGTGCCACTGATGATTCCGCTGCCGTCATAATCAGCCTGTATGGTCATTGTGCCTGTCTGCGCAACACTAATTCCGCTATAAGCTATTCCGGCAGGATTATATCCGGCCATTCTTGCATCTCTCACAATCATATCCATGGCAGATCGTACGTATTGTTGCATTTCAGTAACCTGTTCCTGCAAGCTATACGATTTGCGTTGTACATTAAAGATGCTGACCGCCACACCCATAAGAATCAGGCTGATTGCAAGACCAATCACTACTTCTATAAGCGTAAAACCCCGCTCGTTGTTTTTCAGTGCATATGACATTACTGGCTCCTATTTTGCAAAGATAGTTTGTAATGTTACTTTATGCTTTGAGGTTGTAGCCCCTGGGTTCCAGTACACATCGACCGTAACGGTCTTCATATTTGTACTTGGTGTACCGTTTACTACCAGTGCATTCAAATAATAATCAGTATAGACGGTATCGGTGCCGGGGAAGGGGATATTATCATAACCTATCCCTTTAAAATACTCCATCTTGTCCTGTGCTAAGGTTATAGCAGTCGTAACCTTTTTACTTTGTGTATTGCCCTTTATCACTATGGTTACCAAACTCATTACGGCAAACATGCCTATGGCGATGAGAGCTATCGCTAGTATGACCTCTATCAAAGTAAAACCGCTATTTTTGTGAAGTCTGCGCATATTTTAAAAAGCCCCCTTTGTGTTTAATTATTTTTATCCTACAGCTAAATTTCTGTGAAATTAAGCATGTTTGTTAAATTCACTCCCATTTATCATTTCCAGCATTATACTTATATATTCTTACTCTTCCGTTTTGTATTACAGTAATTGCGCGTGATCTTTCTTTCCTGCCACTGGTTTTATCCACATCCAGTATAAGATAAATACTCCCCATTTTATTAGCGCCACCAGTTGGTTCAAACTGGACCCACCGAACATTTCCAGCTGGTATACTAGAACTAAAAGTTACAGGAGGATCACCGGCATTAAGAGTTCCACCAGATGTATTCTTCATACCAGGTACGAAACCGTATCCAACACCTTTATATCCATCAGGGATTACAGCGGTTTTAACTAATTCACCTGTTTCTGGTCCAACAGTGTTAAAGTTACCTTCATCATCATCATATATATAATATGTATTATTCGATAAGTCAGGGCCTGCTGAACCAAAGACGATTACGTAGTCATTATTTTCCGATATTGCCCTCATCCTTGCCCACATAAGATCACCCATGATTTGTCTGGTTGCCCCACTCAGTCTGATTGACGGTCCCATGCCGATGTAAACGGGTATAGCTGTTCCTGCTAATACGCCAATGATAACCATAACGATTATTATTTCGATAAGGGAAAACCCCTCCTGTGTGTGGGTCTTTAAATTTCTTTGTATTTGCTTGTGCAACGGTTCGTTTTACTCAGGTGAAAGTTTTAAAAAAGGTAACTATTTAGCCAACTGAAGTAGCGCGGGTGGTTTATCCCCCGCTAAATGCCGACCACAAGGGATCGGCGCTACATTACTGGCGTTTAATGGTATGGAACGAACAAACATCAGTTGGCTAAATAGTCACTAAAAAAGAGTATTACACAAAGGAATATACGTATTTTAATTGTACTTAGTGATTGACAATAAATAACATGAACAACTTCATGTTGCTGTGCCATCAGGGCTAAAGCCCCGGTAGGACGTGTACCTATTAACCTCAGCCTTAAGGCTGAGGTTAGTGACGGTCTTATCTGAATTGGGCTTTAGCCCTGACAGTGCCTGATCTTCAAAGTGTCAGACAACAAACTTGTTCAGATTATTTATTGTCAATCCCTTATCGCTATTACTGGCCGCCAACCATACGGAGGAGGTACGATGTACGATTTAAATCTCAAATCTCAAATCGTACCTCATCCTCCAATCCCTTGCATCAATTTAATAAGAGGCACGAACATAGCTATTACGATGAAGCCAACCGCGCCGCCAAGAAATACAATCATCATGGGTTCTATCAGGCTTACCATGGCCTCTACAGCCCTGTCTACTTCGTCGTCGTAATTATCTGCCACCTTGGTAAGCATTTTATCCAGTTCCCCTGTTTCTTCTCCTACTTCCACCATATTGACCACCATTGCATCGCAAATTTCAGAGGCGCGGAGAGGTTTCGTGATACTTTCGCCGCCTCTTATGCTGTCATGGATATTTTGAATGGCTTGCGCCATAGCAGCGTTTCCTGTAGCATCCTTAACGTTGGTAAGGGCGTCCAAAATAGGTACTCCACTCGATGTTAAGGTTGCTAATGTACGAGAAAACCTCGAAACAGTGGATTTATTTATAATTGCCCCAAAAATTGGCAATTTAAATTTTGTTTTGTCT
>JANLHY010000555.1 GCA_024653795.1 Candidatus Brocadiaceae bacterium
TGTTTGATAGCTATTACCTGATATAATTTGTGCAAGTAATGGCAAATTGAAACATAAAAATGTAAATCCACTGATAAAAATAGCGGTGAGTACCATAATGTAAGGAAATGCTGAAATGATTTCTTTACTTTCTTCTTTAGCGTCATTCATAGTGATGTTTCAAAACATGTCTAACAAGGATTATACTGCCTAGATGCAGTCCTTATTACGGCTATTATGAAAATTTATGTTGTAAATGTATAACAAAATAAGCTATTCCGTCAATATGAATTTATTTTAAAAGATAAAATTCGGAAAGTTGGGTGATGGGTTTACTTCGTTTAACCCATCCAACTTGACTTGAAAAGATAGTTGAGCGGGACATTTTACTTAAGAAAGCAGGACGGCCAAAGGAAAAGACGAAGAAGTAATAATATAGGAAGCGTCCCTTAAGTTCCCCTTTTGGCTTTCAGGAATTCTTTAAAAGAAAATCGGCTAAGTTTTTCAACAAACGATGGTGGCGGTCTTTCCCAATAGAACCAATGGTACCGACAATGCTGGCTCGTGGTAAAACAGCAAGAAAGCCAAGCCTTATTAACGAGAAGGAATAGGGTCACCCATTGTTCAATAACGAAGGTTTTTTAACACTTCAACCCTCACAGAAAGTCAAGAGGACATTCATATTTCAATTGCCAAATGATAAAATATTGAATAGTGGAGGTCTGATAATCTTCTAACGCCTACCCAGGAAATCTTAAAATCGGTTAAGAAGGTATAAAATGACAATAAAAAGGATTGGAAGACAAAGGGGTATGAAAAGGTGCAAAAATAGCTTGAGTACAAGGATTATCCAGATCTCTAACAACTTGTTAGAGAAATTCCCTGGGGACAAAATCTGTTAATTTAGACAAAAATTAAGGATATTAATTTATTAAAGTTTCTGGTGAAAAATCTTGCTTGCAATGAATTAGTGCGAGAACTTCAATTTTGTCGGATGATATTTCGTAGATAAGACGATATGAGTAAACAATCACTTCCCGAATATTCACTTCACCAATTTCAGGAACAATCCTGCCTATTTCAGGGAATTCGTTGAGTTTTTCTGATCTTTCTAAAATGTCCTGTGAAACTTTCTCTGCATAGTATTTCGAATCTCTTGCTATGTAATCATATATCTTCTTCAAATCCTGTTTTGCAGGAATAGACCAGATTACCATGATTTCATTTCTTTTTTCAATTCTTCAATAGAAATAGTCTTGCCATCTTTTACCGCTTCCTGCCCCTTTCTGATTTTATCTAAAACATAAAGCTGGTACATAATATCATCAATACTGGCAGAATCAGGTAGTTTTGAAATTACATCTAATGCCTTTTTCTTTATCGTTATCATATTTGTAACTCCATTTAGTCTAATTGTTTTTTAAATTATTATGCGCATTTTATCACAGCATGGAATTTAAGTCAAAAGGCTGTTCTTGCTTTATTTTTCGCAGAAGAGGTAATTTGATGTCCAGAATTTAAAGGGAATTAAAAAATCACCCCTGTATAGCTGCTAAAAAATATCCTTCGATTTAATGTTATATCTTTTCAGCATGCGCTGGAGGTATTGACGCTCTATTTCGCTCTCCTTTGCTGCGTTTGTGACGTTTCCGCTCGTTTTATTCAACACATTCGTTATATATTTTATATTGAATGCATCGAGCGCCTTCCTGCGCGCCTCTTTATAAGGCTGAGCAAGTAAAACATCACAAAGACTGTCAACATTACCCCTTTTATTGCCCTCTTTTAGAGGTATTACCTCTTTTCCTCCAAAGTGCCCCAGGCCCACGGCCGAGGCACTCCACTTCTTTAAGGACTTGGAGTTCCCTGAGCACCCGGCGTATCATATCCCTACTAACACCAGGACAAGCTCGCTCAAGATCGGACAGGGAAAATTCACCTGAAAAGGAATCGATGGTTGATTTAATCAACTCCGTCTTTGCGCCTTTTGGTGACCTTAGTTGTCCCACCCGTTCTTCAAACTCGCGGTAGGCTGACTTGAGAATGAAAAGAACGTAGTTTATGTAAGGCCATGGGTCATGTTTCCCTTCATGCCAGCCCTGAGAGCTTTGTTCAAGGGTTTCATAGTAGCGATCTTTGCTCTGCTCTATAATCCGTTCAATACTAATATAACGGCCGACTTCATACCCAAGATGATAGCTTTGAAGCAAAAGAAGCAGCCTTGAAACCCTGCCGTTTCCGTCCCGAAAGGGATGGATGCAAAGGAAGTCGAGATTGGAGGCAGCCATAGCAATCAGTGAATGCACCCAGCGTTCCCGATTGCATTGATTCCACAGGTCAATCACTTCGGCCATATATGCAGGGGTTTGGGCAGGAGAGACCGTTTTGAAACGTACCCGGAATGTGCTGTCAGGGGACTTCTCAATAATATCACTAGCTTTTTCTTTATATTGTCCGGGATCCCCAATTTCACCTTTTGCCAATTTATGAAGCCTGAGGATGGTGTCCTCTGAGACCGGCAATTTTGCAGCTTGCTCATGAATGATTTTAAGGGCGTTGCGATAACCCCGCACTTCTTCCTCGTCGCGGTCGCGCAGGTGCGACTTGCCGAAAACAACGGTACGGATGCGGGATTGATCAACGGTTACACCTTCGATGCGGTTCGATGAAACTGCGCTCTCTATGAGTGAATGCTCTCGCAATACCTTAAGTATTTGGGGGGTTTGCTTGGTAAAAAGTTCCTGCTTGCCGCGTGCCTCGCCGAGATCAGCCAGATACCATGAAGTAGTAGCTGGTATGCTTTCTGGCTTGTGTGAAAAGTGCCGTAGCGTCATCATGTCTACCGTTCCTCATAGGGTGTCTGTTCTTCCCGATACTCTGTTAATATTACCCCGTAAAAACCTCTTTTTCTAATTTAAAAAACATCTTTTGATTTAATGTTATATCTTTTCAGCATGCGCTGGAGATACTGACGTTCTATTTCGCTCTCTTTAGCTGCGTTTGTTACATTACCACTCGTTTTATTTAACACATTCGTTATGTATTTTATATTGAATGCATCGAGCGCCTTTCTGCGCGCCTCTTTATATGGTTGAGAAAGTAAATCGTTGCCGACAAATTCCGTTCCCCCCTCCTTTTTTACCAGCGGTAAGATTACGTTTAAAGATATTATGTCTTCGTTGGTGAGGGTAACGGCTCTTTCTATGACATTTTCTAATTCACGGACATTGCCAGGCCAGTTGTAATTGTAAAATTCCTTTTCTACTTCCGGCGAAATTCCCTTGATCTGCCTATTTTCCTTTTTGTTATACTTTTCAATAAAATGTTTCACCAAGAGCGGAATATCCTCTTTCCTGTCACGTAATGGAGGCATCTTGATATTTATTACATTTAAACGATAATACAAATCTTCACGAAATTCCTTCTCCTGCACTCTCTGCAGCAAGTCCTGGTTTGTTGCAGCAATGATACGCACGTCTACTTTCTTGGTAACGGTGTCACCAAGTGAAATAAACTCCCCTTCCTGTAAAACCCTTAGAATCTTTGCCTGCACTGATTTTGGGATATCACCAATCTCATCCATAAACATGGTCCCGCCATCCGCTTCTTCGAAAAGACCTTTTTTATCTTTGATAGCGCCGGTAAAAGCGCCCTTTACGTGCCCAAACAATTCGCTTTCAAGGAGGTTTTCGGATAACGTGGCGCAATTGATTACGACAAATTTCTCGTCTTTTCGATTCCCGGTAAAATGGATCGCCCTGGCAACAAGCTCTTTTCCTGTTCCACTCTCGCCTGTAATCAGCACGGTAGCAGTGCTGAGGGCAACCCTCGAAACCATGTCCAGCACCTTTTGTATTTCCCTGGAACTACCTATAATCTTTTTTAATCCATAGACCTTCTCCAGCTCAGAGTGCAGGTACTTATTTTCTTCTATAATCTTTTGCTGCGCAATGAGGCGGTCAATATTGAGGATGATCTCATCGAGATTAAAAGGCTTCGTAATATAATTAAATGCGCCTCGCCTCATCGCCTCTACGGCCGTCTCTATGCCGCCGTAAGCGGTCATTATCAATACAGAGGCGTTATACATACCCTTAACCCTTTGAAGTAATTCCAGACCATCAATACCGCCGGAAAGTTTCATATCTACGATGACAATGGGATATTCCTGCTTTTTAAGTTCATCCAAAGCCTCCTCGCCGGATGCCGCAGTTTTGACAACAAAACCACGCTCCGTCAGTGCATTGTTAAGCACCTTCCTGTAACCAACCTCATCATCAACCACTAATATTTTTGTGCCGTCTGTCTTCACTTAAATCACCATTCAAATTTTGTATCAATTCAGCTCACCGCAGAGATCGCTGAGAACGCAGAGATTGTTGAGAGAGACAAATAAAATTATGGAGATTCCTTTTGTTTTACCTTGCATTCTCCCCGTTCTTTGCGTCCTCGGCGGTGAACCATTACTAAATATTTATAATTTTACCACATGCATCCCTTGTTCTTTTCCAGCCTCCAGAGGCAGAAATATTCTAAATGTTGTGCCTTTCCCAACTTCACTCTCCACTTCAATGCTGCCGTCGTGCATCTTTACAATACCATAACTAATGCTCAAACCCAAGCCTGTTCCTTTCCCGTCTTTCCGTGTGGTAAAAAACGGATCGAATATTTTCGCCAAATCATTTTTGCTAATACCCACGCCTGTATCTGTAATAAATATTTCCACACATCCTTTATCCGAATGGAAACGTGATCCTACTGTCAACTCACACTTTCGATACACTCCAACATGTCCGCCGTTCCCCAATGCCTCTTTCATAGCAAAAACGGCATTATTGGCAATATTAATGATAACCTGTTCCATTTGACGCCCATCCATCATAATATCAGGGACGTTCTGATCGAGTACACGAACCACTTCTATCTTCTCTTTCCGATATTGTTTCTCTACAATACCAAGCACATTATCTATTAAATTGTTCACGCTGGACATGCACATCTCTGGTTTTTTTTGCCTTGAGAAATCGAGCAGACCGCTAATTAAATCCTTGCATCGTATAGACTCTTTTACAGAACCTTCCAGATATTCGTATAAAAAAGAACGGACCTTGCTAATGACATTCGATATTTGCGCCAATTCCTTGCAATACTTGTCCAGATCATCAGCAACGTGTAAAAGTTCCTTTTTCAGCGCATCCTTTCCCAATTCGTCATTCGTTTCACGATCCAGGGATGAAATAACTTCGTTCAATCGCCTTGTATTTTCAGAAATAGGGATGGAACTTATAAGTTTTAAGGAATTCGTAACCCTTTCAAAAAGCTTCATACTTTCGGTGCTATAAAGATAAATTACCCCGATCGGGTTATTAATCTCATGGGCAATACCCGCCACCAGTTGACCAATAGATGCCAGCCTGTCGGATTGCACGAGTTTTTGTTCCAGTCTTCTCAGTTCCGTTACATCGTTGGCAACTCCCAATACACTCATCAATTGTCCCTCTTTATTCTTTACGAGGGACGTACTCAGCAATACACTCCTAACATTCTTGTGTTTGTCCAGCACTTCCATCTCAAATATCTTTCTAAACCCATCATGAATAATCTGCTCCACATTTTCCTGCCGCTTATCAAATAAGATGGAATGCAGCGGCTGACCGATCAATTCGCCCTCACTGTAACCCCACTCTTTAATCTTGGGATTGATAAAGGTGAAATTTCCCTGAACATCCAGTGTGAAAATCAATTCGCTTGCGTATTTTAAAATATTTTCTAAATATTCTTTTCTCTCTTCAAGGTCAGCCTTTAATTTCAAGAGTTTTTCTCGGGCGTCCTTAATATCATTCGTCATATAGTTAAACGAATCTGTCAGTTCACCAAGTTCGTCTTTCAAACGGCTTTCGACACGAATATTTAAATCACCTGCCGCTACCCGTTTCATTCCCTTAACAAGCAAAATGATGGGATTGATAATCTCCCTCGAAACAAATAATGAAATAAATACAACACCAACGATACATAACCCCACCACTGTAATTGCCCGGTATTTAAACTTGAAAATGGGGGAATACGCCTCCGATTCATCCGTTTCTACCAATAAGACCCATCCCATCTTCTTTAAATATCGTGTTGCGCCAATAACATTTCTTCCCATATAATTTTTATACACACCCACTACCTCTTTCCCAGAGTTAAGCGCAGCAGTTACAGGTTCAGTATTAACTAACTGGCTTAAAATAGCGCTCTCCTTAAACCTCGACCCGGTAATCATAAAATGATTTTCATTTACAATATACGCTTCGCTTGTTTTACCCCTTCGCAGAAACATACCAGCATCTTCTTCTATACCAACCTTTTTTCCGGCAGTAATCTCATTTAATGTATTTGCGTTATAACGGATTACCAGTACACCCAAAAACTTTCCACCGCGGTTTCTTAGAACAGGCGCAGCAAGAGCTATCGAATACTCTCCTGTGTTTTCATCTCTATAGACATCCTTGACATAAGGGCCTTTTTTGCCATAGGTAAAATAATCTGCGCCAAATTCTATTCTTCCAATACTGTTCTCGTTACTGGAGGCTACAATAATTCCAGCCGGATTTAAGACAAAGGTTTCATAAAAATCCTTATTCAGATTTGTTTTGTACACCATGTAATCATTGAATTTCCTGACGATGTGCTTATCATTCGGATTGTGATTCAATATCTCTAAATGTCTTCGTATAAACTCGTCGGAAGCAAAAAACTGTGACGAATATTCACCCGCGTTCAGGATGGTCTGGATGTGATTCTTGATGCCTTCGGCAAGGAAAGACTCTTCGTTCAGGAGTTCGTTTTTGATGGTTTCGCGTGCATACTGATAGGTAAGGATAGCAACCACCATGATCGGTAAAATAGACAGGAGCAAAAACCAGCACAGTAGTTTTCTCCCAATGCCGCTAAAAAGATTTACGCCTTTTATCATACAAAGCTTTCAGAGATATTTATGTAGTGTTTGAGCGAAAACTAACCAAGCTGTCATTTCGAGAGTGCCGAGAAATCTTTTGACCATTGAAATTAAATGGCTTACAGATTTCTCCAGTAGCCTGTCCTGAGCGAAAGATTTCTCGTCACTTCGCTCCTCGAAATGACAAAAGGGGCCTGTTGGGGTCACCCTTCATTGTTCAAACCTTCATTGTTCAATAATTAATGGTTTTACATTTCATCTATTTCTCATTTATTGTCAATTGAAATATGAAGGTTTGATCCCCAATGCCTTCAGGAGGACATTTCACGATTGGGCATTTACCAGCCTTAAATCATCCACCTGGGCACGGACTTATTACGATTACCACAAAGCAAGAAACCAAAGCCATTTTACCATCCTACGCAATCTCGGTAAAAAATGGATCAAAATCCTTTTTGTTTTCCTTTCTATTCCTGGTTTCTGCTATATGCTTAGTTTCCCAGTTACCAATGTTATTTCTGCACTCATTGCCCATACAGAATACACGTACATTCTTATAGCCTTTTTCGTACAAAACACGGGTTATAGCGTTGAAGGTAGCGCCAGATCTATATAAATCATCTAAAAGTAAAACATTCTTTCCTTCGAGTGATAAATTTTTAGTGGCAAAAGTATCCGTTAATAGTTCTAATCTTTTCTGGTAGTCGGACAGATTCTTGAGTTCCGGCGTTTCTTTAACTTTTATCAAAAAACCTTCGTATATGGGAACCTGCAGCTTATAGCTTATGCCTCTTGCTATTTCTATTACTGGCTGAAAAGTCCTGCTTATAGAAGGTGGAACGGGCAGTATACCGTCTAAAATTCTACTTATTTTCCCCTTAAAATGGTCTTCGCCACTATTTTTTACTCAAGGTCGGTCCCGCTATGGTATCCACTTAATTAGAACTTTTTTCTTATATGAATCCAACATTCCTTCAGTAGATTCACGCAACGTTGCGAAAGTGACATTTCGCACTTTTTTGTTGGCTTGTTTCTTTTGCTCAGTCTTTGCGGCTATTTCGAATCTTCCAGGTTGAGGCAACATCTGATTAAGGGGCTGATCTTTTTGGGTTACTACTATCTTATTTTGTCTGTCTTGGTTCGTACTAAACGGAAATAACCAAGCCAAAATCGCTACCATAACGCTTAATGAGCTAATACTTATTCCTGCTTTTGCAAACTTACGATCCATAGCTTTACTAATATGCCCAACGGGGCAAATAAGTTGCGGCGGGGATGAAAGAGATTTTATGAGTCACTAATAACTCTAAGATCGCCTAATTATTCGCCGACAGCTTCATTTGCCTTGTTAGGAGTTGTTTTTAATTTCGGAAACTATATCGTCCACAGTCATTCCTTTAAAAATGTCATCTTTCATTTCAGTATAATTTCCTTTTCCAACAGTAAACTGGTTTATGAACCTTATCGTTTTACTCACACCGAGTTCTTTAAAAAGAACTTCAAAAGCTTCTTTATTTATTTCATTAATTGTTATCGTGCTCATCTTTCATACTCCTCTATAAATTCTATTGGTGAAACAACTTTTGTATTCAGATTTTCAATCTTTTTTGCACTTCTTAGAAATCTATCGTCACATGTGCAAAGATAATCTATTTTTTCTATATCTGCAATAGCAAGGTGTAATGCATCGATAGGCTTTATGTTTCTCCTCTCAAATTCTTTGGCATGATTAATCATTTTATCAGACAAACCGATTCTTTCTGAATGTAATGATAATACATTTGAACCAAAAGATATTCGTTCGGGATCAGGTGTTTTCTTTAACTCAAATTCTACCACTGATGAAGTAATCAGATCAAACCTTCCTTCCTCAATTAGTTCTATAATACTTAAGACAGCTTCTGCCTCTATTCTAATACGAAGTTGAGATTTGTTATCAAATGGTCTTTGAAGACTACAATTATCAAAATAAATTCTCATAATTTAAATTTATTCTCTACTCCTAACAAAAAAGCTCAGGGGCGCGCCATTTTTTGCGCGTCCCCTGTAGCGCCTTGTTCGGCGATTTTAATACCTATTTATTTGCATAATTCATGGTTGAAGTAACAATATCATTAGTCGCCATATAAACTAAAAAACATATTTCGTTAATGTCTGTGGGAGTCAATTCTATGATTTCCCCCTTCTTAAACTCTCTTAAACGATCCAAGATTTTCACACCTATTGTTCCAGCTTCCTTAAAAAAGAAACCCTCTTTAGGCATTGGTGTCAATGAAACTTCCTTGCCATCAGCCATCTGTGCAACCATGTTCAATGTCCACCATGTGAGTCCAAAAGAATTTTTTCCCTTCAAATCTTCCAGCCCGATACGACCTTGTCTGTGAGTTATGCAATTTCTTGCTTGGTTTATACTTGCAAAATAATTTTCTTTATTGGTCTGTATATCAAAACGTGTTCTCAATGTATGAAGTTTTCCTTCGACACCTTTTTTTTCAAAAGCAGGTCCAAAAGTATTAGCATCTTTCGAGCTAATAAGAGTCTTAGAAGTTGCAAACAAAAGGCAGGTCTGATGTATTTTGTCAAGGAATAGCCCAAAGGTTTCTATTAGCTCTCTTAAGCCATTTGATATAATCCATTTCTCAAAATTCTGTTTGAAATGGTTTACCTGTTCTTCTGATGCGTTTTCCTGTACCATTTTTAAAAAATGGTTTTCTGGCAATTGATACTGTATTAATTTTTCATCGCGTGCGGCATTGATACCCAACCCTAGAAAAATTGTAGTTCGTTGTATGCCCTTAAGAGCAATCTCTTTAATTTTATCTAAATCTACAGTTCTATTCATAAAGTTACACATTACACCGAACATTGATTAGATTGATCCGCATAATATGCGGAATACAGGTTTTTTGTCCGTATAACGTGCCTTTGGTATGGTGAATACTATCGTGATAATCACTTCAGACACTGCCACTTGTGTCTCTTTGCACTTGTTATCGTGTAGTCTTATACGGATCAGCATAAAACCTCTTGTTCCATTTCAAAGCCTATTTAACGGGCGATGAACCCCTGCCGGTCCGCGATTAAGGACATGGGTATAGATCATCGTCGTTTTTACATCGCTATCACTCGAATTGCATATATTCAATTTTATTATACTGTTACGCCTAACAAGTATTATACTGCATATATGCAGTTTTCATTACGGCTATCATGGAAATTAATGTCGTAAATGTATAATAAATAGTCTATTCTGTCAACAGGAACTTAATGTTAAAAGGCGAACCCGGTTCAGTGTCTTACCTGTATAATACGCTTCACGAACCGACGGATTATTGTTGCGCTTATTTTCAGCAGGAGCGGTATGCTTATCGTATCGAGGAGTATTTCACGATATGCCCTTTTCCCCGATACGCTGTCAAAAAGCGCCCGTCTCAATACAGGATGGTCGTCTGCGATTCGGATGATGGGCTTTAAAAAACCGTAATAAGCGCCCCATATAACAAACCTTCTTACAATATTGGCATAAGGTAAATCTTTTATGACTCCGCAAAAACTGTTCATATAGGTTTTGAACGCCTTCTTTGAAATACCAAAGTGCATCATGGTTTCAGCGGCCTTGATACCCATGAGGCATGCCGCATTGACGCCTTTGCCTTTGAACGGGCGGATGAGGCCGGCTGCGTCTCCAATGGTGACGTATCGGTCACCAAAAAGGTGTTTGGCAGGTTTTACCGGAAAACAGCCGCGATGGTAATCGAGATTGCCGAGCGATTCTCTGAAATTCCCGGGGAGTATTTCCAGCACGTCAGGTAATTGTAAAAATTCATCCATAGACCGGGAAGAGATTTTTGCGCCGGCGATATTAATGGTGTAATGGTCAGCCTTGGGAGTAACTGCGCCAAATTCTATTTCTTTGAGCGATGGTAAAAAGGCGTGGATGTATCCGTCGGTATTCTCAAGGTCATGATTCTGGCCCTTTGGGTGAAATTTGGTTAGTATGGTCAACAGGAATTTTGGCGGTTTATACGGAGTCTCTCGCTCAAATATCCTGTATGTGCCTTCTTCGAGTCCGAATGCGCCCACGACGGCGTCCGCCCGGATGTGTTTTGTCTCGCTGTACACGGTAACCTTTTCTTTACCGATTTCTACATCAGTGACCATACTTTGTATAATAGTTGCGCCAGCTTCTTTTGCTTTTTGCAGGAGGTAGGCGTCAAACTGAATCCTGCGTAGCGCGTAAGAGACCTCTCCTTCTCCGTCCAGTTTGATAACAGAACCATCCGTGTGGAGATAATAGCCGGGGACTTCCCGTTTCACGAGATGCCAGGGAAAAGGAACTCCCAACTGATCTTCAATAATGCGTTCAATGGGCTGAGAGAGTACCCCTGCGCATTCATTGTGTTCGATGCCGCCTTCGAAATCTTTATGCTCATAAATGATGACATCTATAGCAATATTACGTTTTTTAGCAAGATTCTTCAGGGCAATTGCGCAACTTGCGCCTGCCGGGCCGCCGCCAATTATCGCCACAGTTTGACCGTCCTCCAACGGGCCTAAGCCTGATTCCGTCAGGATTTTTAGTTTTCCCGTGTGCTTGATGTGTACGCAGTTTTTCAGGTTCTCACACTCCTGTTTGATAACGGCATAAAAGATGTGAGGGAACATGATAAAGTGCAAACGAATGTCAATCACCTTGAAAAAAATCTCTTTATAACTTGTGTTACCGGTGACCATGTTCCAAAGGATACTTTTTATTTGGATAGACTCCCAGGCGTTCCGCCATTTTGTAATGTGGTCAATTTGTGCATTTACCAATGCCTTTCGTGACGTAGTGTAATCATGGATGCCGAACATGAGATTGCCAAAGAAGTTGTCCTGCGCAAGGAGTTTTAATGCCGGCTTGTAATATCCTTTCTTAAAATCTTCTTCAGAAATGCCGCGTTTGAAGATCGTATGTGCGGCAAGCCGTGCCGTGTCGAAGGCGGATTCGATGCCATTTTTATAGGTGCGCGAGATGCTGGCATCACCGATAATTACAAATCTATTAGTGTAAGGGTGTGCGGCATGGGAAATCGGTATTTTTGGAAAACAGATACAGAAATCCTTCGACAGTGACCATCCATGAGGCAGAAGTTCACGAACCTTTGGATGCTTCATGAATTCTATCAGGTGAGCCTTTGTTATATCTTCTTTCCCAACGATTGAAACAGTAACATAATCCCCTTTTGGTATAAAGGCGGCGAATTTGATGGGTTTTATGCCCAGTGCGAATACGTAAATGGTTTTATTGAAGCGTTCCTGGATATAGGAACGTCCCAGGTGGAGTTCTGCATTGCATGTCCGAACTGATCCAGGCTCATGATACCCGAATTCCTTGCCGACAATTCTCTTTATCAGAGACGTGTTAAGCCCGAATGCCCCCACGACAAGATCGGTGGACATCTTTTCACTTACGCCAGCCCCTTTGTAGACGATGTTTACCAAATCCTGCGGGTCTTTTGGCAGCGCTATTTCTTCTACAACAGCAGAACGTACCTTTGCCCCTTGTGACGACACATGCTTTAGTAAGAAATCATCAAAGCTGATGTTGGTTGTTAATTCTGAAAATCGGGGGCCGTTTCCACGAAAAACCGTTATGATTTTTGGCTTGTGTCCTGGTTTTGGATGGTGTAATGGAATACCGCGTTCTTGTGTCTGAAAATAATAGCCGTCTATTTCCTGCTGAACGCGTGTTTTTGGTAATACAATCCCCTCACGTTCCATTTTATTGATAAGGGTTTCAGACAAGACGCCTGCACACATATTACAACCAACAGGGCCCTTCTGTATAAAATCTCTTCCATCGAGAATGGTTATATCGACCTTACGACTGTGTTCTTTTGCGAGTCGTAATGCAAAATGGGAAAAGAAGCTCCCCGATGGGCCACCGCCTATTACGACAATGTTTGATTTGTCTTTAAGTATTAGTTTCATGTCACAGTATCACATTCGTTATAAATTATAAAATATATTACCTGATATTGTACTTTCTGATTAATGAATACAAGGTAACAGGGAACAGGCAGAACAGGAGTCTCGGGTGTATACTCTTAAAAAAGATATCTTTATACGTGGCATTTCCTGTTACTGTATTCCATAACACCTCGTTCATCCACCGTGTTTCCCACGTATCCGGGTGTTCTGACATATATTTTATATGAGATGATACGACGTGTTTTTGTCTTGATATGATGTCATTTGCCATAAGGATTATGCCCCCGTAAATGTTGTCGCGACCAAGCAGTCTTTCCGCAGGTTTAAAATATCCTTCTTCAAAATCTTTTTCAGATACGCCTCGTTCAAATGCGGTTTTTGCGGCTAATTGTGCAGTTGTGAACGCAGAGTCTATACCATTTTTATATGTACGGGAGATACCAGCGTCACCGATGATGACGAGTCTGTTTGTGTATGGATGTCTGGCGTGATTAACGGGTATATTAGGAAAACAGATACACCGTTTCTTTGAGTCATCCCAGCCTTCAGGGATCATCTTTTGTATTTTAGGTTGATTCATGAACGTGTTTAATTGCGTCTTATCCATATCTTTTTTGCCAACGAGGCAAATGGTCAGAAACTCTCCTTTAGGGATAAATGAAGCGAATTTTATAAATTTTAAGCCCAGCGAGAAGACGTAGATATTATTGCCGTACAATGCATCATTTATTGCTCTTGTTGGGTAAATATCCATGATGCAGGTTCGGACAGTTTTGGGCGGGGTATAACCAAAACCCAACTTGTTCAGTTCAGATGGGGTATCTGAATTGACCCCAAAAGCGCCCACAACGAGAGCGGCCGTATATTCACCTTTTGATGCGCCTTCGCCGTAAGTAAGTTTTATAAGGTCGTTTGGATTTTTTGGTATTTCTATATTCATTACCGGATGGAGGACAACATCGGCCCCGACATTCCGGGCATGTTCTAAGAGAAAATGGTCAAAGCTGTTACTGACGTCACGATTTGCAAACCTGGGGCCGCTTCCACGAAATACGGCGGCAATCCTTGTCTTGTGTGGTGGATATGGATAGTGTAAAGGTATGCCGTATTCAGAAACCTGGAGGAAATAACCTTCTATCTCTTGCTGTATACAAGAGGGTGGCAGGTGGATGTTCTGTTCAGTAAGTTTATCCAGGAGCGCCTCAGAAAGTACACCAGCGCTCATGTTACAACCTGGGGCGCCTTTCTTGTCGAAGCATTTTTTTTCAAATATCGTTACTGATACTTTAATGCCAAGTTGTTTTGCATGCATTAAAGCAAAATGCGCGAAGAAGCTTCCGGCTGGGCCACCACCAATGATGGCTATTTTTGCCCCATTTTTCAGATGCATGTGTATATGAAACCCTGGGTTCAATGCTAAGGAATTTCAATCTTTTGGATTCCCCTCTAAAAAGAGGGGATAAGGGGGTGTGTAGAGACGCACTGCAGTGCGTCTGTACCTTGCGACACCCCCCAGCCCCTCTTTCTAGAGGGGAGCTTAAAAATCGCTGCCATAGGCAGCCTAATCCAGAATACTACGATGAGACATCTACGACGGTTATATTTGACCTTCTAAATATTTCTTAATCGCCAATTGTACAATGGCAAACTCCTCGATCTTTCTTACCCTTTGTAATACATGGTGCCAGTCCTCTTTAGTGCCATAGGGGCCGTCCTTCTTAATCTTCTTTTCCAGTTTTTTTAAATCCATTTCTAACAAATCGAGCCTGTTTTTAAGTTCTTTCACGTTTTTCTCCATTAATAGTAAGTAGTAAGAAATTTCTATTTTGGACACGGATAAACACAGACGAACACAGCGTGGCAAAGCCACAACCAAAATAGGACACAGATTACGCAGATGAAACAGATTTAAAAATTATGATAAAGCCACTTCAGGTTTAATGAGTCTTGATTTTAGTGGTTTTAAACCCTTCACTTTAACATAAACAACTGTCTGCCCTGGTTCTCTTTGTTTCTTGGATAATTGTATACTCCAGTTGTTATATTCATCATCTCCATAAACTTGCAAAATAATCTGAGCGTTCTTTGGGATTTTTTTTGCAAATTCAGGATGTTCAACAACGTAGCGGTCAAACTCTGCAACTAATGTAGCGTGTTTTTTTTCTAAAATATCTACGCCTGGCATCTATTTACCCTCCAAAAAACGTTTTTGATAGAGCTTCCAATGTTCTTTTATATCTTCATCTGCAAAAGTTAACGCTTCGGAAAGGCTTAAATGAAGTTCCCTTTTAACCTTTCTACCATCAATCTTGTATTGATCTATATGTGTAAAACCATGGGATGAGTCATAACGAATAACCACTTGCCACGAATTATTAAAAAATACTTCCAATTGAACACTAAAGCAGGCAACCTTCCCTTCCTCCGATTCGTGGTAATGTCTTTTTCGGGCATTTTCACTTAGAGGGATGACGTACTCAGTAACGTTCAAAACGCTATAGATAGGACTTTAAAATTAAAAGATAAAATTGTTATCTGTGTATAACGGTGAGAATCTGTGTCCTGATTTATTTGATTACGGGATTTTTTTTACTGGTTTATCTTGCTCATGATAAAGTGAAAACTCATCCTTTGCCTTATCCGTCCAGCCCTTTGCTGTATAGGCAATGCCGAGCTTCTGGTGTATTTCCTTATCTTTGGGTTTATATGCCAGGGCCTTTTTGAACTGGCCGATTGCATCGTCAATCATTCCATTCGAAAAATAAGAAAACCCGAGATTGAA
The DNA here is from genome assembly GCA_024653795.1 of Candidatus Brocadiaceae bacterium. GTDB lineage: Bacteria > Planctomycetota > Brocadiia > Brocadiales > Brocadiaceae > Wunengus. The sequence goes on from JANLHY010000555.1 coordinate 15,678, forward strand.
ATGAATATAAGCCTTTTGTTTCGTTTTATTTTCAGAGATGAGCTTTAAAGACTTTTGATATTCAGGAATGGCCTCACTATGCAGCCCCTTGCATCGATAGGCATAACCAAGATTATAGTGGGCCTCCGCTGAATCTGGGCTTTGGGTAATGGCCGTTTGAAAGGCACAGATGGCCTCATCCATCATGCCCATATCACGGTATAACAAACCCTGATAATAATAAAGATCAGGATAATTTTTGTCTGTTTCCAAAATTTTATTATAGGCAGCGAGCGCCTCTGAACAATTGCCTTGATTCCCGCAATCCAGCGCAAATTGGAACAGGTCGTCATTGCTCATTGATCTTAGTTTATCATTCAACTGTTGAACATCGAGTTTCTGAGAAGTTTGGAGGTCGCTTGGATTTTCGTCCCCGATACCCCTGGATTTATAAATGATTCCGGCCTTAGGGTATGAGGTGTCATCCTTGCTGCAACCCAGCATAGAAGCAACAAGGAGAAAGCCAAGAAGAATCACAACATAATTTTTCATAATAAAAAGCCTTTCTAAAAGTATAGAATATGTTCAAGTGTTATTTTATCAGGTTAAAAGAATTACACAAAATTTGCAAGAAAAATAAAAGGATTGACATTAGCAGTTTCAAACATTACACTTTCGGTTATGACAGAGAAACAAAAGACTAATCTTGCTAAATTCCTTTACGATTTCTTGTTGGTTTTATCTTAGATAAAGAGGAGAATAAACAATGACTGGACTTGGAATTATCTATGCCATAGTGATTGTCTCTTGTCTCATTTTCCTGGCCTGGATAAAATACAGTCAAAGAAGGCATTCCAAGCACTCTTAAGGGAAAAGCAATTTCCTATCATCTATCATCTCATCTATCATCATCCTATCCTATGAAAAACGGTAAAGCAAAGAAATATATAGCGTTAAGCGATAAATATATATATGATTCTGATGTCCTTCTAAAAGCAGGAGATTTATCGCAAG
>JANLHY010000586.1 GCA_024653795.1 Candidatus Brocadiaceae bacterium
AGCGGAAAATATGTCGCAAAGCATTGATAAGTCATAAGTTAAGTCGAACTCGACTTATGACTTAAAAATATTTTTTTATGCGCGTTTTTTAACAAAGTAATGTACTGAACACAGTGAGCGTGGTGTTAAATAGAGCAGCCAATTTTGTCTGGAAGAAAGTTCGATCCGTTGTGCGCTTGCTGGACACCACCTATGAGAAAGGCGTCAAGATTGGCGGCAAAGAAAAGCTGGCACTCGAGGGGCGTCTGGAACGGTTAGAAAAACTACCATTGTACGACATTACAATCACTCCAAAAACGGTATATTAGTATTTTTGTTATCCCTTAGACTTTGGAGTCACTTTTGGCTTTGGTTTTTGTTTGGGTATTGACTTTACAACTGTTTTCGCTTTGGCTGCTTTTTCTTTTCCAGCTAGAATCTGTTCAGCTTCTTCGCTGTCTGCATCCATGATGTATCTTATTCCTGTTACTTCCGCGGCTTCGCGAGTCAGGGTTACAATATCATTTCTTGTTAAATGTTCCAACGCAAACTTTCTCGAACCGCACATCAATTGTCGTAGCCCCTGAGATAAGCGTTGATAATATGAATAAATTCCAAGCGCCCCTGACGGGACTTCCTTGCCGTTAGAACTGAATAGTCCCTTTACCCTGGATGCTAAAACAAAGACTTCGTCCAACGTTCTGCCATAAGGTTCGATAGTTTTATCGACAGCATTTTTATTAATTTGTTCGGCGACTAATTTCCCGACATGTGCCGCACAGAGCGGTGAACGCGCCATACCAACGGCCTTGACATAAGGGGCGCCAAGCGCCATAGCCTTAAAGATATCATCCTCAAACGCAAAACCTCCTGCAAGGATAATATCTGGAACGTACTGACCCTTTGACGCTAATTTATGCACATAGTTATAGGTAAGGGAGGCGATGTACAAGGTCGGCACTCCCCACTCATTCATCATATGCCATGGGCTCATGCCTGTCCCGCCGCCAGCGCCATCTACTGTTAATACATCAACTCCAGCTATAGAACAATAACGAACCGCCCTTGCGAGGTCAGCAGGCCTGTAAGCGCCCGTCTTCAGGAAAACATATTTTGCGCCTGCCTTCCTTAATGCTTCGACCCTCTTTACAAATCCCTCCTCATTGACCATTCCAACCCTGGAGTGCCTTTCAAATTCCTTAAATGCCTTGCCAAAGACTGAGGCTACTGTATTGTCGTACGGGTCGGGCAGCACAATATAACCGCGGTCTCTTAATAATCTTGCCTTTTCGAGATTATTAATCTTAACTTCTCCACCAATGTCCTTAGCGCCTTGCCCCCACTTCATTTCAACGGCTTGGACGCCTAATTTATTTATACCGTACTCAAGTACGCCTAAACGGCTGTCCTCGACATTTTCTTGCATTACAATGATTCCATAACCGTCCTTTTGCCAATCCCGAAAGGTTTTTACGCGATTTTCGATATCGGGGCAGTGGGTTATTTTCCCATTTTCTAACTGGGTGTTAATGTCCATGCCGCCTACATTTTCACCAATCGTTAATCCCGTGCCACAAATTGCAGAACCAATGGCTAATCCGTCCCAATGTGTTTTTGCAACATTTGTCGAACCCAACCCCGGTATCATTATCGGTAGTTTTAGTTTAATTCCTTTGTCTTTCCCCAGCCTTGTTTCTACGTTTACGTTTTCGAAAATTGCCTTGTCGCTGTCAGCCTCAATTCCAACGGCTCCAACAGCCGTACCCATGATGTTTAAATGTGAAAAATCTACGGGATATTCTTTATCTGCTCCGGCAGTAATAATTCCAAAGGGTTGAGGATACAAATTTTCTGAAGCCCTAAAGGCGGACTTTCCAATTTCGCAAAAACCTGGACAATCATCCACACAAACCGAGCACATACCACTGGCAGGCGTCCTGTCATTAGGTGTTCTATTTTTTGTACGTGTTGCCGCCGATGCATTTGGTTTTGAAAATGACATTTTCAAACCCCTTTCTTAATAAATAGGT
>JANLHY010000599.1 GCA_024653795.1 Candidatus Brocadiaceae bacterium
AATTATCTAATACCGTGACTCTATGTCCTAATTTTAATAACTCAGGAACAAGTATTGAACCCAAATACCCTGCTCCGCCAGTAACTAAAACACCGTAACGCATCGAACTATTTCTCCTGTTACTAAATGTGATGCTCTAATATGATAGGGAACTTCCTTCCCATACATTTTTCCGAAACAAAGGTTTATGGGGATTTCGTGTTTTTCTAGAGTTCTACCGGAAATGTGGATTTTTGTATCCTTGCTGCTGGGTTTTAGCATAATGTTCTCAAAAGTTCCTCCTTTGTTTTACATGTCATCTCAAAAGCAAGGCATGGCTCAGGTCGTACCCAAGGAGGAGTTTTGAAACGAGAAAAACTAATTAATGACAAGACTTACTCGCTTATGTAAACGAGACGGTTGCGGTAGACTTTCCAGGGCATCTATGATACCCTGTTGTTGTGGGTTTATGGCCAGAGACTTTTTCCAAACTGTCCTCGCCCTGATTGGATTTTCAGTCATTTTATAGCAATGTCCCAAGAGGTTATAGATCGGCGCTATTTCGTCTGTATGCGTTGTCTCTGACAATATGGAGTTTATACTGTGGATTGCCTCATAGGTGTCAAGAGATTTTTCCATGAAACAAATGGCGTCATGGTATTTTTTTTGATTGAAATAGAGTTTTCCTAAATTGTGCATTGCACTGAGATTGGATACGTCAAGTTTAGTTGCCATTACAAAAAATGCTTCTGCCTGTTTATCCATGTCCGATTCAACACAACATTCACCCAGCAAGTTATACGCCTCGGTATTATTTTTGTCTATGAGCAATGTCTCTCTGAGGTGTTTCATAGCCCTGAGATACTTTTTCTGTATTTTATAGATGATACCGAGGAGATAATGTACTTCTGGAATAGATGTATCATTTTTAAGTGCATATAAAAGGATGTTCTTGGCGTTTGCACAATCATTATTTTTGATAAGTAACTTAGAAAGGCTTAATGCCGCTGGTATATAATCTGGTTTTAATCTGAGAGATTCATAGAAAAGGGATTCCGCATCTATTATCGTATCTTGATAAGCGCAACATAATCCCATAAGGTAGTAGGTTTCATAATCGTCAGGTTTGGCTATTACCACCTCCTTAAAATGTGGAAGCGCCATATTATATTCTTTGCGTAACATATAAACAGAGGCAAGATTGTAATGTGCTTCTAATAAAGCAAAATCAACTTGTAATGCTTTTTTAAATTTGTTAATTGCTTCTGTATATTTTTTGTTTCTCGTGTAATAAATTCCAAGGTGATTGTAACCTTGTGCATAATGAGGATCCATTTTAACAGATGTTTTTAAATATTGATAGGCTTCATCCCAATTACCTTTTTCAATGAGTTTGTTTGCACAAGTGACGTTAGTTTCAAAGTCACTATGGTTATTCATAGGATTATCAATGATTGTAACCGATTTTAATGAATTCTGTTTCATTACGTTTAACATGACTGCTTTCCTTTATAAAAAATTTGAAGAGGAAATTGGTTTTTTAGAATTAATAATTTCTGTATTTCTTCTCCATCGCGCGGCTACTTCTATTAAATCATGTTTCGATGCTGTTGCAGCTTTCTGGTTTTCTTCCTGGATTTTTTCGTAAATTTCTTCCCGATGCACCTTAACAGTTGCCGGTGCTGTGATGCCCAACTTAACCTGTTTGCCCTGGCATTCTAGTAGGATAACTTTTATTTCGTTTCCTATGGTGATGCTTTCTCCTAACCTCCTTGTCAGTATAAGCACGATAATTTACCTTTCTGAAAGTTGATAAATTAATATCGAATGAGCCGTTGGTTTAAGCTGTAATAGTCCTCTGTTAACACGATCTGTTTCCCCATTTTATTTTTCATGTTGATGAGTATCGGTCCTTTGAGATTTAGTGTTACGTTTTCCGGCTTTTCCCCCAAGGTAACAATACAAAACGTTTCAACGTCTTTTTCCTTTTTGATGTCAAGCAAGGCAAGATCGTCTTTTGGTAGAGAGGGGTTATAATCTGAGAAAAAGAGTGTCGGATTAAGGATGGGAAAAGCAACAACTGGGTCTTCCACAGAAACCAGCCATTCGAAAGGAAGACATTCTTCAATGGCTACAATGACAAATTGTTTTAGTTCCTCAAATCCCAATAATCCTTGCTCAAGGGTTATTATATTTTCCTTTTCAATGTTCAAGTTGCCGAAATTATTTGTAGATAAATTTACCATACTACTTTCTTTCAGTGGCCTTTCTTCCATTTTTAACATGTTATGCTCCTATCATATATAAAGGTATAAAGAGATAAAATTATTGTTAAGATTTAGCAAACATTGTGCCATGAAAATTCTAATAAATTGGATAAAATGGCAATAAAATCATATTCTATTTATAATCTGGTAGTTAAGAATGCGGTGCGTTTCTATTCGTTACGTACGAAAATAAGGTTTATTATAAAGAACAAGGAAAATTCTTCCCAGTCGACAGAAAACACAGTGGCGATTATCTTCTCTAAGACAGGCACGTGGAATATTTTTACACAGGATGATTAATTTTTATGCAATTTCTTATCTGAGGAAATCGAGAAGGGTGGGTTGTATGATTTTTGCCCCGGTTTGTAGAGATGCTTGCAGGACGTTTTCCTGGTGTTTTAAATCCATAATTAATGATGCTATATCAGCGTCCTCGGTATATGAAATCAGTTCCTTTAACGCCGTTTGTGAATTTTCCAGGCTATTTGTTGTCATTTCCAACCTGTTAGCTTTTGCGCCAAACGTGGTAATTTCTACTGACAAGGCGTCTGCGGCAGTATCCAAAGTTTTTCTCAACTCTGAAAAAGCGGAGGAATCAAAGGTGTCTACCATGAGACTGTCCCTCAATGATACTATGGTAGAGAATATTTTATTATCCTGAAATAATTTACCTCCGGGTAAGTTTACCTGTATAAATGTATTGGGGCCTATCTGATATTTAATTTCTTCGTTATTACCGTTGTAGGACACAGATGAAATGTTACCATTGCTATCCTGTGTGGCTGTAAAAGCAGATGTGAGCGTCTTCGTGCCTGAAAATATATACCGGCCATTATTGTCTGTGTTTGCGTTTTGCAGAACGGACTCCAGCAATTCGTCTAATTCATTTGCAATAATCTTTCTGTCGGATTGTCCAAGTGT
>JANLHY010000607.1 GCA_024653795.1 Candidatus Brocadiaceae bacterium
GCCAATAAGCGCGGCAACGCCTATAATGATATATCGTGTCAGGGTAGATAGTGTTTGCCTAAGCCCACGTTCCAGGCGGAGCTTATAGAACACCTTTTCCATTGGGCTGGTTCAATCTTGCAGATTGAACCACACGGTTTGAACTAACTGTGAATATTGCGCTGGCGTGAGTCGTAAAATGCCAAACGTTTCGGTTCAATCGTGGACGATTGAACCAGCAGAACTACAGGGTTTTGGTACTATATCAATCCCCTTTCAAAATTTCCTACCAGCGAATTTTTAATCTTACACTTTTTATGAATGGCAGAAAAGATATCATTAATCATTTCGGGCGTATAATCTTTGTAACACAAATCAATCCTGAAATCCATTTGCCCAGACTCAATGAGATTTGGAATGAGGTGGGTAATAGAAAAAGGCCTTTCACCAATCACTACTGTTTTACATTCCTCATCTATTGCCAAAAACCGGTCACCATATTCGTTTTCCAGCATTACCTGATTGAAATCACACCGATTCTTTCCCGGACACGATCTCTTCATATTCGCCCATATACAAGTTTCGGAGGTAAAGAGCGGGGTATCCTGATATACAATTACATCCGAATTTGGAGAAAACAGCTTCTCAAAATTCTCTTTGTCATCTTCCGGAGATAACGTATGCCTGCAAAATCCCAATTCTCTGAGTTTCATTGCAGAAAGCGGGTTCAGGCAATAGAAAGGGTAATCGGCATACAACTGCACGTCCTCGTCATCAAATAGTTCCAGGGCGCCAAGATTCGAAATCTGGAATTGTCGAAAATCTTGTGAAATCAGTTCCTGCACGACCTTCTTAAAATACCCATACGTCATACATCCGTTCCCCGTATTCCGCATGATGACAGGCAATGAAAAAACAACTCTATCTTTTACATTCGACGGAGAAATACTTTCATTATTTTCTATGCACGTTTTTAACAACCCCCTTAATCCCCCTTTGTTAAGGGGGATTTGATTGTGGCTTTGATGCGCCAGGAGATCCCTGATGGTTTCATCTGTCAGGACAATGTATATCTTGTTAATTTTCTCTAAAGGAAGGTGATTCAGGTAATCTAGCTTATCTACCTTCAGGGATAATCTGATTCCATCTCCCCCTGAGTTCCCCTTCAAATCCACCCCTCCCCCCTTTTGTAACAGTTCACCCCCTCCCCTACCCCCCCCCACCAGGGGCGGGGAATACACATTGTCCAGTAGTTTCCTCTCCCTGCCCCCCTCACTGATGGAGAGAATGGGGGAGGGAAGGATGTTTCGGTGGAGGGGAATCGTTACCCCCTTTTCTAAAGGGGGATTTATGGAGGTTAAAATGGAGCTTTCGCCAGAGAATTGACTATCTGAACTTCTGTATTCAATAAATTTCTCCTGTATCCATTTCTTTATGTTTTCACACCTACACTCTCTGTCCTTCCGCCATTCTTCACAAAAAATTTGGAAATAATCTCTTCGAATCTCATTTAATACACTGAGTGGGACAAATAATTCCCCAGAAATTTCTCCATGAATACCTGCCAGCTCAAACGGAGTCTCGCCCAGACGGGCAAAACACCCCTTTATATTTTCCATTTCAGTTGTTCTGTGGATCCCCTTCTCCAGTCTTACAGGATAATCCCTGGAAAACGAGAAACCCTTTGCGATTCCCTTTATTCCTATACTATCAGGCCTTATTTTAATCTCCACATCTACCGGTATCTTAGAAGCATCGAGTTTTTCCGGTACTTTCGGTGCAAAAATTTCTTTGACCTTTTGCGAGGAAAGCAAATATATCCTCGCACCCTGTTTATACTGCCGTTCAGTATCGATCGTGGCAACATCACCAGCCTTTATAACAAACACCCTTTTCCCATCCATCTTGATGTTCTTCACATGTAACAAAGCCGGTTCTTCAGAACTATTTTCAAACACCTGCAACAAATCCCTTACGCCAATTTCGGCGTCTGCCCTTATGGTAACGTACCCCTTCCCGGATTTTATTACCTCACCAGCATAAGACCCTATATTTGCAGGATATGATGGATTAATCATGTCTGTTGCCTTTATTCGTGAATTACCTGATAATCGCTCAATATCAGTTGAAAACTCTGATGATTTTATAACCACCCCTCTTTCCCCTCCTTCGCAAGGAGTGGGTAAGGGGTGGTCTTCCTCTCGGTATTGAGCATATTTATTATTTATATTTTTTTTAGTTCGCTTATGACTTTCTTCAAACAGGTACGAGTGTGTTGACTCACGACTAAACACCGTATTCATAAGATGAATGGCCGCCTCTTCGTCTTTTAGTTTGCCATCAATTGCCTGCCGGTAGGTGTGTGTCACTACGGCTACGTATTCGGGCGATTTCATACGCCCCTCAATCTTTAACGAATGGATCCCTGCGGACATCAACTCTTGTATATGAGACAGGGTGCGGAGGTCTTTCATAGAAAACAGATATCCACCTTCGTCCGGCTGAGATTTGTAATACATCCTGCAGGGTTGTGCGCAGCGGCCGCGATTCCCACTCCTGCCACCCATCATACTGCTAAAGAAGCATAATCCAGAATAGGAGTAACACAACGCCCCATGTACAAATACTTCTACCTCCATGTTGGTATTTCGGGAAATATTTTCAATTTCGTCTATCGATAACTCTCTGGACAAGACAACGCGTTTAAACCCCATCCTTTCCAGTCGCTTAACTCCGGCAAGATTGTGGATGGTCATCTGCGTGCTGGCGTGTAGCCGAAAATGAGGGAATTGAGATTGTATTAAAGAGAGAAGCCCCAAATCCTGAATAATCAATGCATCAGGCTGTAGTTCGTCCAATGCGATTAAATAATCCACTACACTTTCCAGTTCCTGGGTTTTAATCAGGGTATTAATGGCGATGTAGACTTTGACGGATCTTTTGCGGGCATAGGCAATGGCCTTACTGGCGTCATCAATGGCAAAATTGTCTGCACTTGCACGGGCGCTAAAATCTTTTAAGCCAAAATAAACGGCATCAGCCCCATTTTCTGCGGCTGCAAAAAAACACTCCAGATCGCCAGCAGGAGAAAGTAGTTCAGGTTTTTTGTGTCGGGGATAAGGGTTTGACATTAACAACTTACCGATAATTTTAGAAATATCTGGCGTGAAATTGGGATTTACGATTTTAGATTTATGATTTATAAATCTCAAATCCTCAATCGTAAATCTAAAATATTTATCTCTGGCTTGCCTAAATCAGAAAGTATGACCTGTTTCATTCTTTACTAAATGCCTCCTTATTTAGCTCCTCATACATGGCAATCTGCTCTTCCACGCTTAACTGTCTGGGTCTATGCTTGCTGCACAGACAGATAGCACAGCGTTCGTCACTGCAAAACTGACAGCTAAAACAGTCATCACACGGATATTTCTTGTCCTGACATTTACTCATTATTTAAAATTTGACTTTTGGCGTTTCTTTTTCCGCCTCAGTAACCTCAAAATATTTCGCCTCAGTCACACCTGCGCGTGCGGCAAAGAATCGGCCATAGAAGCTTTTGATGTAAGCATTGAGGTCCCTGACGCTGTCATT
>JANLHY010000611.1 GCA_024653795.1 Candidatus Brocadiaceae bacterium
ACGGTCATTTACGATAAAAAGGGTTCTGGATTGTAAGGTTATCCTTCTAAATTCCTTTGCCAGGGTAAGGAATTTGCTGTCAGGTAGGGTCTTTTCTCGTAATTGTACTGCGTCAGCACCGCCTTGGATGACCTCCTGTAATGTTTCCAATACAGGTTTTTTAGCCATACCTGAGCTGATTATAACGTACAACCTTACATCTGAAAAATTTTTTAAGGAATTTTGCTTAATAATCTTCGTTTCTCGCTGTTGATTCATTGATAATTGTAATTGACACCTATTTGATGTTTGATATAATCATTCCATCATGTATTTTCCTGCCAAACGTATTATTGAACCAGCCTTATTTTAAGTTTCCATCAAAATAAATACAAGATTTATACGGTAAATATTTTAAATGTTTAAGGAAAGTCAGATTATAGAAATATGTCAGACATAAAAGAACATTGCGGATTATTTGGTATTTGTGGTTGTGAAGATGCTGCAGAAAGGGTTTATTATGGCTTGTATTCTTTGCAACATCGCGGTGAGGAAAGCGCCGGCATTGCTTCAACAGATGGGAAAGACATTGTCTGTCATAAGGGGATGGGTCTGGTAAGCGAGGTTATAAAACCGCACATGCTTAAATCTCTTAAAAGTTCCATGGCTATAGGACATGTCAGATATTCTACCATTGGTTCCAGCAACATTGGAAATGCACAACCACTGGTTGTTGATTACTACAAGGGGAAAGTCGCCGTTGCCCATAATGGACAGTTAACCAATGCAAAAAGGCTGCGTGAAGAATTTGAGGCTAACGGTTCGATATTCCATACCACCTCAGATACAGAAGTAATCGTCCATCTCATGGCAAAGCCTTTAAATATGATGCAAGAAAATTTATCCCTCGTACTGCAACAATTGCGAGGCGCTTTCTCGCTATTATTTTTAACACCTAAAGAGATGGTAGGGGTGCGTGATCCTCACGGTTTCAGGCCTTTGTCCATAGGTAGATTGAACGACGGTTATGTAATGGCATCCGAGACCTGCGCCTTGGATCAGGTGGGTGCGGAATATATTCGGGATATCAATCCGGGCGAAGCAGTCTATGTTGGGAAAGATGGGATTCGGAGTGAATATTACTGCCCTCAAAAGCAAATCAAACCGGCTTTTTGTATTTTTGAACTGGTCTACTTTTCCAGACCAGATAGCAAGATCTATGGCGAAAGCGTACACTTATTTCGTAAGCGATTGGGGGCAAGGCTTGCAAAGGAGTCACCCGTAGAGGCTGATGTGGTAATTTCCGTTCCGGAA
>JANLHY010000219.1 GCA_024653795.1 Candidatus Brocadiaceae bacterium
AAAAGGAAGCTATAAGATGATTACCATTACTCATTATCTGGTGCTGAGCGCAATTCTGTTTACGCTGGGCGTTGTCGGCGTTTTAGTGCGGAGAAATGCCATCATAGTCTTTATGTGCATCGAACTCATGCTGAATGCCGTTAATCTCTCATTTGTGGCGTTTGCCCATTATCTTAATTCCATGCAAGGTCAGTTGTTTGTGTTTTTTACCATGACGGTTGCCGCAGCCGAGGCCGCTGTCGGTCTGGCAATCATCGTGGCTGTATTCAGAAATAAAGAGACTGTAAACATTGACGACATAAATATCATGAAATGGTAATTTCGAATAAACTCGAAATTACTCGTTTGAATTCGGGATGTAAATCTGAAATCGTAAATTTAAAAATATTTATCTGACTTATTCGGTTAAGGAAGCAGCATGCTTAACTTAGTTGCACTAATTTTGTTATTTCCCCTGATTGGCACGGCCATCAACGGGTTAATCGGTAAAAGGCTGCGGAAGGAAACGGTTGGCTACGTTGCCTGTGGAGCTATCGGTCTGTCCTTTTTTGTCTCAATACTTGTATTCATTGGACTTCTTCTCCTGCCGCCCGATGCGCGCCTTTTTGAGAAACAATTGTTTAGCTGGATTGAATCCGGTTCATTCAAATCTGAGGCAGGTTTGCAGGTAGACCCCTTGTCTTCCATTATGATCCTCATTGTTACGGGGGTTGGATTCCTCATTCATATCTATTCGATCGGTTATATGCATCATGACAAGGGATACCACCGCTATTTTTGCTATCTGAATCTGTTCACCTTCTCTATGTTATTGCTTGTCTTGAGCAATAACTTCCTCCTTATGTTTATCGGATGGGAGGCGGTTGGGTTGTGTTCTTACCTGCTTATCGGGTTCTGGTTTGAAAAAAAATCGGCCTCGGATGCCGCCAAGAAGGCATTTGTGGTCAATAGGATAGGCGATTTTGGCTTTGCACTGGGCATCATGCTTATTTTCCTGACTTTTCATAGTATCGATTTTACGGAGGTATTTAGCGCAGCCTCTCACGGGAATTTTGAGATAGGCAGTTTTACCGTAACGATCATTACCCTTCTTTTGTTCATGGGCGCTACGGGCAAATCAGCCCAGATACCCCTTTATACGTGGCTGCCTGATGCCATGGAGGGTCCCACGCCGGTCAGCGCACTTATCCATGCAGCAACCATGGTAACGGCGGGCGTCTATATGATTGCACGATGCAATGTCCTGTATATGTTGTCCCCATTCACCATGACCGTCGTGGCAAGTGTTGGCGCAGTTACAGCGCTCTTTGCGGCATCAATAGGGTTGGTGCAAAACGACATCAAGCGTGTATTGGCCTATTCCACGATTAGCCAGTTAGGATATATGTTTGTGGCCTGCGGTGTGGGCGCTTTCACGGGTGGTATTTTTCATCTTATGACCCACGCATTCTTCAAGGCATTGCTATTCCTGGGGGCGGGCAGCGTCATTCATGCCCTTTCCGGCGAGCAGGACATGAGAAAGATGGGTGGATTACGACACCATATTCCCACCACATACAAGACCTTTTTGGTTG
>JANLHY010000631.1 GCA_024653795.1 Candidatus Brocadiaceae bacterium
GCTGATGACAGCTTCAGCCCTTGATATTAAAGCGCTTACGGAAATGGCGGCATGAAAAACACGCTGAAAAAACAAGAAGTTGATGGATTGTAGTACAGAATATCACAAAATGCCAGATGATGAACAGGTAGGGGAAAACGTTGGAAACGATTTACGGCATAAAGGAATTGACCAGGAAAATTCACTACCCTGTCGCAACCATTGGGATGTTCGATGGTGTTCACCGTGGACATCAAAAGATCATCGAGTGCGTAAGGTATAACGCTTTGCAGAAAAGGGGTGAGTCGGTAGTGATTACCTTTGACCGTCACCCGAAAAACGTTATTGAAAACAGACCGCCTTCCTTTATTACCTCTCTGGAACATCGATTAAAATTGTTTGAACACTTCGGAGTCGACCATACCATAGTGCTTGGTTTTGACCAGAAACTAGCCCAAATGACCGCAGAAGATTTTATCCACGAGATACTCGTTTCCTGGCTGGATGTAAAGTGTATTGTACTCGGATTCAATTGTCACTTTGGAAAAGGCCGAGAGGGAAATATAACGCTCGTTCGTAAACTGGCCGATAAATATGGTTTTGAGGTATATGGATGTCCGCCGGTAATATATCGAGGTCAGGCAATCAGCAGCACGGCCATTCGGCAGGCGATCCTGAAAGGGGAACTAGAAATAGCTATGGGGATGCTCGGCAGGCCTGTTTCTATCCTTGGCACAGTGGTGAAGAAGTCTGGCAGGGGTAGAACCCTGGGGTATCCTACGGCCAATCTGAACCTGCATCATGAGGTCAGACCACCAAGGGGTGTTTATGGGACACGGATTCGTTGGGCTGGACAAGAACATCTGGCATTGACCAACATTGGCTTACGACCTACCTTTGCAAAGGAATCACTTTCCAGTGAAGACGAAACCCTGGAGATCGAAGTGCATATCCTTACTTTTCAAGAATCAATTTATGGGCTAGACCTCGAAGTACAATTTCTCTTTAAGATACGAGACGAAATACCATTTAAAACGGTGGATGAACTCAAGGCACAGATAGAAAAAGACAAAGAAGTACTGCTAAAAAGGGCATTAACTGCTCAGCATATTGAAGAGTAAACATTAACAATAATTTGGAATTATATCTTTTCATACACCCATACCTTCCCGCCGGGCATCGTTTCATCGATTCTTTTTACCAGCCTTTTTTTATAGAGATTCAATAGCCTTGTACCGCTAGTATTGGCCTCGAGTTTCATGATTTCTGAAAGGTCTTTGGCCGTTATTTTCCCTTTTTTGAGAATGAGATTCAACGTTTCTTTGAGATAGTTATTTAAACTTCCCAGAAGAATTTTCCTTCCATCACGATTCTCTGCCATGACAGCAAGGTCTTTCCTCTCAAGGGCGACTTCTATGTTTTCCTTCTGATTTTCATTGAGACCAGAGAGAACAATGTATCTATCTCCATATTCATTGCTCAAAAGCCTTGATACAAGCTTTGCCACAATCTCATCAGCGCAGGAGTAATCAATAATACCAATCTTTGAAAAATCAAGGGCAATGATAGCCCCATCTTCCTCTTTGCCAATATCCTTCTCGATGCGTTCCCTGATCACCGGTCCCGATGTCCTTGTCACAAGGTCATTCGAGCCGTTTTTCAGTTCTTCTTTGAGGAGTTTATAAAGGTTGTATATATGCATTTTAAATCTGAAATGATACGTTAATATTTAAGGAACATATTTCATAATGAAGTTTAGATAACCCCTCAATCCCCCTTGTTTATAATGACTTTTTGCAGAATTTAGTATCTTTCGGATCGCAATCTTTACCTCATGTCTTGAGTAATCATTCATACTGAGCTGTAATCTGAGTTCCTGGTTAATTGACTTCAAAATAATATTTTTGCTTATGGTTTCAGGTTTCATTGCTAATGTCTCTAACACTGGAATAACATCAGAGTCAGTTAATGCGTAATTAAGTTCGTAAATCCTTTTTATTGCACGTTCAATAGTATAAAGTAGGTGAATATAATGCGAGTCTTCCCAATCTATTTCTGCAGCCTTGCCATTTTCCTGACAAAACAGTTCATTCAATGGCTTGAGTTTATGCGTGAAATCTCCTTTAGCCGATTCTATCTTGATAAGACCTTCTTCTTCATTCGAAGAGAAAACAGAAAATTCAGTCTGATCACTCTTATCGCCTGTCTTTTTCCATTCCGTTACAGATTCTAATTTGTCTAAAAAATCTTTATCCACACTATTTCCTCTATTTAGATTTTCAATGCAATATTATAAGAGCGTATTGCTCGCCGCCCCTTACGTAATCCTTTGTTGCAGTTCAGTTCGCCGCAAAGACTTTGTCGTAAGCGCTCAGTTGAACGATCACCAAGATCGTATAACAGCTTTCTTAGTCCCCATTAACAAAGGGGGATATAAGGGGGTTGTAATTCTGTGCTCCCAGCAGTGATTTATCAATAAGATTCCATCTCGTGGCACTAGGAGAGTTCCTTCCCCTCTTTGTAAGGTATGTTTAAACTTATCACGAAAAGTAATCTGCCATCCTTTTTGTTTCTTACTTCCAGGTCTGATATAAACCTTCTCACCATTAATTACCGCCTCGTAAGCACCCCATTCTTCCAGTTTACAACCTTTGGTCTCTAATATTTTCTTTAAATCGTCTCTTAGAATTTCTTCCTGCCCTGACTTCTCAATGAGTCTTGTAATACAGTTTTTCTTCATAAGCAAAAAATCGAATTCCTCTTTAAAAGCTTGAACCATAGCCTTCTGATGTGGATTATGCTTTTGCGGCTCTCCCTGGGCAACTACAACGTATTTATTAGCTTTGAACAAAGAAATTAAATACAGTTCTAATGATTTCCTTATGACAGAGTCATTAAAATCGGATTGCATTGCAGGCCTGCCGTCATTGATAATAACAGCCCTATTCCAGTCTTTAATCTTATCTTCGGGGGACGTCAAATGGGTCTTAAGTCTGTTGCAAATATCCTTTGCTTCACCGATATATACCTTTTTAACTGAGGAATCAAAAAGAATATAGATGCCTGGATATTCAAAGTTTCCCCACTCTTTCTTAAGTACTTCTAATACATGCAATGTTCTCGGAATATCCCATGAACGCAAGTGTCCAGTTGTCCTGGCCCTTACTATGCCATCTCCATTTTTAAGATCTTGATGATACCCAAACTTATCTTCCATTGTTTTGCATTCCTTGTTCTTTCTTTAATGTTATTATTGTTTCTCTAAGTCGATAGTTTCTTACCTGACCTGATCGGCGATTTCGTGCCTTCTCTACTTTCTCGATAGTAAGTCCGAGTTCTATTCCAATTTTGGCTAATAATAAATCTGTAGGCACATAAACATCTGCAATCAGGCTATCGCCAACAACCAGGATAAAACGGCCGTTTGCTCTGAGAGATTTTGTAACTACGCTCATGACTTTATACATATCGTCGAAGTATTTATGTACGATATAAGGCATATCATTTCGTCTGTAATTTCCCCTTCTTTTTATATTTTCTTCAATATTCGTCTTTATTTCTTCTATCCAACTATTGGTATATTTAGAGTTTAATTGAGCAAATGTCTTAATTAACCCTTTTGAAACATTGTCACAAACGACGAGACTATCCTTTACCTTTTTGGCATCCTTTGCCTCTTTTGTAAAACCGAGCCATGCCATTTCAATCTTGTAGTTCATGACATAGTCAAGTCCATTCATATATGGTGGTGATGTAATGATGAGATCAAATAGGTGTTTATGTCCGTATTCCATCGCATTGGCGAGCAAAACCTTGCTTTCTACAAAGATATTCTTTTTGTATTTGACTTGAAGGCCTTCTAAGTCTTTGCAAATGTCTTGAATTTTATGCTCCATAAGTATCCAGGGGACATTGTCGGCAACTTTTTTGTTTTTCCAGTATCCAAGACATGGAGTCCTCTTAAGATTGCTGCAATCAATCAGGATTGAAGAAAATGCAAGGAGGATAAGGTTTTTTACTTTAGTTTGTTCCTTTGTTTTTGCGGGGATAGAATCAATCCCCCCTTTGAGGAGTTCCAAATTTTTTAATACTCCTTTATTGAATTGATTCTCTGATTTGAGAAATTCAGGGGCAGGAGTTTTTAAATTTTTGGGGATAGATGATAATGTTTCTTTGAGCAATTCAGGGGAAACATCCCATGAATTAACCTTTATGTCTGCAATAAATTGAAGGAGTGGGTTTAATTCAGTTCCGATAGATTTGTAGCCATTTAACTTACCTTGGGTAAGGACAGTACCACAGCCAGCAAAAGGGTCTAGAATAACGGGTGATTTATAATCATTTTTGTATTGATCAAGTATTGATTGCACAAATGATGAGGAAAAACCCTGAATATAAGGCGCCCACCTGTGAACGTGTTCACCGAAGTTTGATGTGAATTGTATTGGTTGCCGACTCTCAACAATCTCAATCCCTAATTCTTTCAGGTAAGGTTTTGAGTCAATATCACATGAGCCACCGAACTTCGGTGAAGAAAGTACGTTCTTCTTCCTGATGTCCGTTGTATTGTTATCTACGAGGGGTAATTTTAGTTGCATAGGAAATTCTTCAGAATATTTATGTAAAGAATATTCTCATCTTTTGTCTATTGTCAATGATTTAGGTGGTTTCTGAGGCTTAATTATAATTAGAATTTGATTCCTGCTTTTGATGACTTGGCTAAAAGATAGTTTATAAATCCAGAACAAGAAACCAACATAAATTTTGCATCTTCAAAATCCAAGGTTGGTTCATCCAATAATGCATGGCGTATTCCTTCTGCATTACTCGTATAGCCATAAAGACTATCGAATGCTTTTTTCAGAGCGGGATGTAATGTCATTTTCTTCTCGATTTCCTTTAGAGCTTGTCCTAAGGTTGTTTTAGTATCTTTGGCTATTAAATTGCAGATTGCCTCAACAGCACTTATGGATTCCTTAATTGAATTTCTATAATCAGGGGATTTTCGATCTGCAAATAAATCCAGTGCACTTTTTAAGTGATACAAAACGGGTTTTAAAAGCTTCGTTGCTTCTAAAGCTTCTTCTATCTCCAAGATTTCTTCCTTCGATGTTTATTTGCGTAATTTTTCCATCTATAAAACGATATGCCGATAATTCTTGCTCCAAAATATTGTTACAAAAAGCAATGAATTCTTCATTTGTTGATTCATCAGGATAATTCTTAGAAATGAATTCTATGAAGTCATATACTTCAAACCACGTGCAATTAAAATAATATTCTCTTATTTCCTGATATGTAACATTCCAATTATCGTTAAGAGTATCTATAGTTTTTTTTAAAATATGAATGCCACAATCGTTTAAATAAAATATGCAAGTCTTGACTCGATGAGAGACCAGAATATTCAAATGCTCTACCCCAATAAGAAACAGTTAACGCATTCCATAAACCATTGAGTAAATCATCATCAATATTATCAACTTGCATAACATTTTTAACAGGCTTTATACCTTTTCTCTGGGAAAATAGTTTCATACTTATAACCCTTTATTTCTTTTGTTGAATAAGTTATTGTATTTTATCTTCGGCACTATAATTGAAAAAATACGCTAATTTGGTTAATATTTATCATTTCTATTCCTCCAGCAATTTTCAAACTACAAATTCATTTTAATACATCCCTTACATCGCTCTTATCTGTCTGAAGCTCTAGAAGATATTTTATTGCCTGATGGACAGCGGAAAATGTGGTAGTAAAAATTTGTCATGATGCGATATTAATTGTTACGATAAAGTCCTTCCCACTCATCCTTCAATTCATCATAAATCCCACATTCCATCTTTTGTTTGCATTCGTGACAGAAGCCATCACAGCCGTCATCTACATAGGTAAATCCAAGTTCTGTGAATATTTTATGGTGCTGTTCAGGGTCATTATAGTATTTTTCAAATTTCTAGACTGTGTCATTAAAATACTTTCTTAATGCTTCTTTTTCAATATCTTCTTCCATACTGAAAATCCTCCATTTTCACAACTTTTTGGAGATATAAAATTATACACACCCCTTACCCCTCTTGATAGAGGGGAATCTGTCGGTATTTTTGATTGTATATTTTGTTTCGAGTATTTAAAGAAGAAATATATTCAATAGATTCAATTGAATTATAATTTTCAAAAATTTTTTGTCAAATAAAAAATTAAAATTTTATCAGATAATCTCTTTTGCCACAAAGTCACCAAGACACAAAATTCCCGGAGAGTGGTTCAAGCTTCGTATACTTTTAGTTTGTGTCTTTGTGTTTCGGTGGCATGAACTATTATAAAAATGAAGTTTAAATTTCAGGCAGGAGGATGTTGATTGAGCGTTAGGGAAGTGGGTGAGATTGTGCTCTTCTATCACTTATTTATCTTTAAACACCTCAAATCCTTTCAAATAGTCCTCAAACTCTATCGGTGCTTCTATTCCAAGTTCAGCAAGTAAATCTATAGCCTCGCTTATCGAAATATCAAGCTTTTTAGCTACTCCCGCTAATGAAAGTTTTCCTTCCTTGTAATACCTGACCATCAAAAATTCCCAGCCATGTTCAAGAAGCTCTCTGGCTATCGTTGATTTGTCTTTACGTTCAAGTTTGGAGAGTTCTTCAATCCTCTCCAAATCTTTATCCTTTAATCTCAAGCTTATTACACCCATCAGTTTCCTCCTTTCAGACGTTTTGTGGCGTCCTCAATTATTTTTTTACTGTATCTGCCATAGACAGACAGTTTCTCAAGCTTCGCCAAAGCCATAGATTTTTCTAATCTATCCTGTGATGCAAGGTTTAAGAGAAAATGAATTGTAGTTGTAAACCTCTGGCCAATAACCTTACACGCCTTAATTGTTGGTCCATCATCTACTGCTATTGCACAATCAAGCCTTCTAGCCAACCAGAGGGCTTCGGCTTCCCCGGTTTCTATCCTGAAATCATGCTGAATCTTTTTAATTGCCTCTGCATTTCCAGCCTTCTTTACGATAATCTTCGTTTCTCTGATAAGGGTTGAAATCAATGTGGCATCTATTCCTTCTTTTAAAAGACATTCTGACTTCACTTTCTCCGGAATAATAATGTTTACCTCTTCTGTTATTTCTCTCAACAATTCTATTTTTGCAAGCAGAATCAACGTTGAGGCGTCAAAGACGATTTCCATGTTTACAATATACTACAAACGTAATCATTTATCAAATAAAATAAAAAATGAGACTCATATTTCGGGCAGGAGGATGTTGATCTGGGTGCCGGGGAAATGCGCAAGGCTGAGTTCCTTTTCTTTTCCCCACGCCCATTGGGGAATTATCGAGAGTTTTGCAGTCCCAGAACGGATGGAGAGCATGCCGTTCCATTGGTTGACAAAACGCCGTACGGCGGCAAGGCCGTGCCCCCTTCCTTTTTCTGCATATCGTGACGCACCGTGAAGCAGCGCTTTTTCAATGGCTTCCAGGTCGCTCTTTAATGAAAATCTCTCTGATAGGGACATCCTGAAACCAATCCCAATATCCATAACGGCGATTTTGACAATATTTTTATTCATGTTCTGAAAATGATATTTCTGGATACCGACGAAACCTTTCGTTTCGCTGTGTTCAATGATGTTCTGGCATACCTCTGAAAGGGATACGATAAAGTCATTGATTACCCTTTCGTCGTAGTGGAGATGCTTTGCGAGGATTGATTGGGCGCGTTCCTTGACCTTCCCGACAATGAAATGAATATCGTCTGACTTTTCTATGGGTGTTATTTCAAGCAAGACATCCGAGGTAAAAGTCCTCAGATTTTTTTCTGATATTTGAGGTTGAACAGGTTTTAAGTTGAAGTATCCACTGGCAAATCTGAAGAAATCCATCCTTTCGAGATATTTAAGGACTTCTTCTGATTCGGGAAGAAGCAAGGTTTTTTGGATACCCTGTGATTTAAGAAGCTCTCCAATCTCAAGGATACCGACCATGCCGTAAGGGTCTATAAAGGTTACATCATGAAGGTCGATTTCCTGTGCTTCCCTAAAGATGTGCAGCACCTGTTCGAAGGTATCTTCAGTTATCTGGACGTTTAGGAATTTCAAAGTAGCCATAAAGTCACGAAAACACCAATTAAGCAATTGATATTGCTAATATGA
>JANLHY010000654.1 GCA_024653795.1 Candidatus Brocadiaceae bacterium
CGCCGCGGACTTATGCCAAAGGTTATTTTTATCCGAAAAAGGGTATAGGGCAGATGTTCGATATTATGAGCGATGAAATTACCGGAATGGGTGGAAAAATTATCTTGAACGCAACGGTCTCGGGTATAAATTTAAACAATGATACCGTCGAAGGTATAAGTTACATTCAACAGGGTATTAAAAAGACAATTGACTGCGATGCGGTTATTTCCACAATCCCGCTGCCGGAGCTTATAAAGGCATTTCCAAGATACCTTACAAAGGACAATATGAGTAATGCATCTGCGCTAAAATTTCGTTCCGTGAGATTTTTAAATATCCTGGTGGATAAACCTGATATTAGTGATAACACATGGATGTATGTTTCCGAAGGGAAATATATCATGACTCGCATTCAGGAACCAAAACGCCGAAGCCCTTTTAGCGCACCTGAAGGGAAAACCTCTGTTATGCTGGAAATACCATGCAACGAAAACGATGATACCTGGAATTGCCCCAAAGAAAGCTTGTTGAAACGTTGCCTTGCTGATTTGAAAGAGCTGGGAATTGATATTCAGGATAAGGTTATAGATTATTTTACAACGAGCGTGATCCATGGCTATCCCGTTTATAGCCTTGATTATAAAATGCACCGCCAGAAGCTCTTTGATTTTCTGGATTGCTACGAGAACCTGATTACCTGCGGCAGACAGGGGACTTTCAGGTACATTTTTATGGATACAGCCATGGAAATGGGGATTGCTGCCGCACAGACCCTTATGTTGGATAATTTGTGTAAGAAAGAGGACGTTCAATTAATGCGTTCTGAAAGGGAATTAATTGAGATAACCTCTGTAACTGCTTAAAAAGACGTAATAGTTAACCGGAGGAAAAAGATTTGACAAGATAACAGGCATGCCCTCATGAAAATGGGGGATAGACATGATATAAATTAATTTCTGACAGGATAAAACAGGATTGCTTTTTAACTTATTTTTAATCCTGTTAATCCAGTTCATCCTGTCTAAGATAGCTGCTGTCTGTTTTTTTTGCAAAGGTTGAAAGGAGAAGGCGATGACTTAGAAGAAAATGACGGCCGTATGCCTTACGGAGGACCATATTTTACCGAATATGAGACACAGAAGATCGAACGGTGGATAGCAAATGGTGCGAAAGGCCCCAATGGCGAAGACCCCAGCGAGGCTGATATTAGTGGCGCAGGTGAATGTTCAGGCGGAAGTGGCAGTGGAAGCGGTAGTCACTAACGAGAATAATTGGTAAAGAAGTTTACAAGCAGAAAAAGGAGCGAAAGGAGACAAACTATGTCCGCTATGATAATCAGTAGTCTTGATAGGTTTATTGGTATGGCACGAAAACTGGAAGATTGTGGGGTCACAAACATACATTTTTGCTATGCAAAGAATAGCGGTGATTTAGATATATCAGTCATTGCGCTTGTGCCGTTTGTTGACTTTGTGATACTGGGTAAAGATGCCCATTACTTACCGTATCTCAATCAAATTGTAGAGGAGGCACGGACAAGGCGTATACCTGTTTTGCCGGAAGAACAGATCGCAGCAGTAAAAAATTGATAGTTTAGATATAAAGAACTTTTGTAGGAGGAGAATAAACATGGCTCCATTGAGTATTCTGCCGGGAAGAATAAGATTTGAAAGCCGATATCTTGTTGGAAAGCCGCATATCTGCCGGTATTTGCAGGAACGTATTTTAAGTTATTTAAAAGGATTAACGGAAGTAACGGTAAACCACAGAACAGGGAGGATACTGGTCGGGTTTGATGAAAACCAGATTGACAAACAGACCTTAACACGACATATCAATCATATCATTAAAGAAGGTGAGGAGAAGGCGACCGGTGGTTGGTTGTTATCGGCAGAGAAAAAGAATTCAAAGATATTTCTCCCAAGCGCAACAAAACATGCCCTGATGGATGTGGTTGCCCATGCGATCTTGCCAAAGCCCTTGAATGTCCTGGTTCCAATAGCAGTAAAGGCGATGATGACAGGGAGGAATCTATTGCCTGCGTTGCAGGGTTAATTTAATATAAAAGGAGGTTTTTGTGGAAGAGAAGATTAATGAGAAAATAGAAGATAAGAAAAACGAAAATAGAGGAGAGCATATGAGTAGCTATATTATAAGCAAGCGAGGTCTATGGCTTATGGCAGGTGGTGCATTAGGCGCCCTTGCTGTCATTGGGTTTGGTAAGCTGTCAAAGAAGATAAGACCTGCAGCGGTTGGAGCTGTAAAGGAGGGTTATTCATTTAGTGAATGGTTGATGGCAAAGTGTGAAAAGGCGAAAGAGGATATAGAAGATATCGTGGCAGAGGCAAAACATGCACATCAAAAAGACCTTGAGACGACGGCAGAGACAGTAAAAAAGGAGGAAGATATACTCAAGAAGGTGGAACAGATGGTAGAAGATATTTTAAGGCAGAGGTCCAAAAAGGAGGAAACATAACCATGAGTATTATCAATAAGACAAGAACGTATCTTGGTTCACTATTAAGCATTGCCGGCGGCGCTGGTGCAGTCCTGGTTGGGGCATATATATTTTCAAGAATCAAGGAAAGACAAGAGACGGAGACCCGACTTGAGAGAATAGAGCAAATACTTCAGAAACTCGTAGAGGAGCAAGAAAAGAAGTAATGAATTATAGAATTGTTCATAATCTCCCTCAAAGGATAAGGATCTGTCTCAACTTACCCAAAAGGCACACTCAGGATAATTCCCGGATAGAGAGATTATTTTCGGCAATTGAGGGGGTTCAGAAGATATCCTTCAATTACCGAACCAGGAGTCTCCTTATTAGATACAACGGCAATAGTAATGTAAGAGATGTCTTGTTGAAGATAATAAAAGAGACGCCATTAACTTTCGTAAGAAAAGAAAATTTTAAGCAAGATATACTTGAACAGAAAAAAAAGGCTGCGATGTTAGCTGGAACCCTCTTGATAGCGAGACCAATTATACCGCTTATATTAGCGCCAGTATTTGCTCTGTATGGCGCCATGCCTATCTTTAAAAAAGGTTTAAGGGCAATCCTGAACAAACATTTAAATGTAGATGTCCTTGACTCTACAGCCATAGGTATTTCATTGGTTAGAGGGGATTACCTGACAGTAAGTTTAATTACATTCTTTCTGAAGGTTGGCAATTACCTTGAGGAACGGATACGGCAGAAGTCAAGGGAAAGCCTTTCAAAGATGTTCCAGAGACGAGATGAATGGGCATGGATAAAGAGGAACGGTTGGGAAATGAGGGTCAATTTAAAGGATATAGCTGTAGGCGATCTTGTGGTTGTAAGGACTGGTAGTAGCATCCCTGTGGATGGTATTGTAGTAGAGGGTGTGGCGTTGGTCAATCAGTCTTCAATGACAGGTGAGCCATTGCCTGTTCCTAAAAGAGCAGGATTAATGGTTTATGCAGGTACTGTCCTGGAAGAAGGCCTCCTAACAATAAAGTCGCTAAAAGTAAGTGATGAAACAAGAGTCTCCAAAATAATTAAGGTAATTGAAGAGTCAGAAGGTTTAAAGGCAGATGTGCAAAACTATGCAGAAAGGCTTGCGAACAGGATTGTTCCCTATAGCTTCTTATTGAGTGGGCTGATATACCTCTTTACAAGCAATCCATTGAGGGCTGTCTCAGTACTGCTGGTAGATTACTCATGCGCCATTAAATTATCAACCCCATTGACGATTATGTCAGCAATGATAGCTGCATCAAGGCGCGGTGTCATCATAAAAGGCGGTAGATTTATAGAAAAATTGGCGCAGGCAAACATCTTTGTTTTTGACAAAACAGGAACCCTTACAGAGGCAAAGCCAAAAGTTTTTGATCTGCTCCCTTTTAACGGGTTTGACCGGGAATACATATTAAAAAACGTAGCATGTGTGGAAGAACATTTTCCACATCCAGTAGCAACCGCTGTGGTTAAAAGGGCAGAGGAGGAAGGTCTTGTTCATGAGGAGAATCATGCAGAGGTTGAATACGTCCTTGCTCATGGCATTGCATCAAGAATTGAAGGCAAAAGGATACTGGTAGGGAGCAAACACTTTATATACGAAGATAATAAAGTCGATGTGAAGTGTGAAGAACCCGTGATAAAAGATTTTATGGATAAGGGATACTCAATACTCTATGTATCTGTGGAGAATAAACTCGCAGGCATTATAGCCATCGAAGATCGTTTGAGAGAAGATTTGAAAAAATTTCTCAGCATGCTTAAGGCTTCGGGTGTTGAGCGAATCATTATGCTGACCGGTGATAATGATACTACTGCACGGAATGTGGCAAATAGACTCGGGATAGAGGAATATCACGCACAGATACTTCCTGAAGGGAAAACAGAAATAATTAAAAATTTAAAAGGTAATGGTTATGTGGTTGCAATGGTTGGAGACGGTATAAATGACTCCCCGTCTATTTCATATGCAGATGTTGGCATATCTATGAAGCACGGAGCAGATATCGCAAAAGAGGCATGTGATATTTTGCTCTTAGATAGAGGGCTTGAAGGAATCATTGAGGCAAGAAAGATCTCACAGGATGCTATTTCCCGCATTAAAAAGAATTTCAGATACATTATGGGAATCAATACAACTTTGATAGGACTCGGCATAGGCGGAATGATAAGCCCCGTTCTTTCGGCTCTTATCCATAATGCAACAACACTTATTGTGTCTGCCAGCACGCTTAAGCCGTATAAATATAATGTGAATAAATTAACAAATTGATTTTTCCAAAATTTGTTATTTTAATTGTATAGGAATTTTCATTTTATTTATGGGGGTTAGCGGGTGGCATGGATTATTCCCCTCTTGGGAGGGGGTTAGGGGTGGGTTCCTTTCCCCGTTTTCACGAGGACAAGGATCGTGAAATCTCAGTGAATATTTCACGAATTACCGCCTTACCCACCCCTAAATCCCCTCCCAAGCAGGGATTTTCTGGGGGGTATTAATTTGACTGTCGTTGCAAACATAGAGGTATGAAAAAAATTATTTGAAACGGAAATCTAGTTCGGCAAAAATATTTTTTGCTTTGCAAA
>JANLHY010000680.1 GCA_024653795.1 Candidatus Brocadiaceae bacterium
CTTGCCCTTGACACTATCGAGTCAAGGGCTTGCCTTTAGTTGCAAAGGCAGGTGGTTTTGCCCTTCATGCCATGCGAAAAAGGTTGTTCAGTTCGGAGAACTCTTAAAAGAGACCATCCTCTATCCAGTCCCCCATCGGCAATATGTCTTCAGTCTTCCCATTCTAGTCTTCCCATTCTGCTGCGCATCTATTTTAAATAAAATTGATGATGACATCATCAGAAAACTTCTGAACTGGAAGCATTCCGGTTTCAGCGTTCACAATAAGGCGTGGATTGCAAGAGATGACGAAAAAGGACGGGTGGCACTCGCCCAATATATTATAGACGTATCTGAATACCAACCCCGACGCATCCCGTCAAAGCAATGGCGCGATTGTATCAAAAAGATCTATGAGGCAGACCCTCTGTGTTGTCCGAAGTGTGGTGGGGAAATGAAGTTGGTTTATGAACTCTTCGATGACCTGTCTGCATTCAACACACAGGCAGATGGTTGGTCCGGTTATGATGAATCCTGTATGTCGCCACATTAAACCTTTCCTTTGATTTTTAATTTTTGCTGAAAAAATTAAAAAAAGCTTGCAATCTTCTTCATTTTTGTTTTACTATCACTCTTAAGGGAAAAGCGATTTCCTATCATCTCCTATCATCTCATCTCCATCATGTTGGTACTGTTAAAGAAATATTTAAGGCAGCAAAGTCATTTATTGATAAAGTTAAGTAAGCCCCGCATCAATTTAACAAGACATGCCATAGGCTTTATTGCATTTTTTATTTTAGTATCAAGTTCTTCTCTGGCATGGTCCCAGGTTCAATGCACTGATATTGCAATAAGAGGAGAATTGAATGTATTGACAATTAATCTTCTGTTTTCTGAGGTCAAGAACCGGGAGGTCAGGTTGAACGCTATTGCCAATTTTATAGCAGAGCAGACAAATGAAGGAAGGCCAATTGATGTTGTCTTATTGCAGGAGGTTGTCGGGGGTAAGCTGTCAGGAACGATTAACAGCAGCATGGATTTACAGCGATTACTTGCCGAGACGGGCCTGCAATATAATCTCAGTTATACAAAGGTAAATGGCATACCTGAGCTCCTTTGGGTGGGAAATGCAATTTTGAGCCGGTGTGAAATCTTATTTACTATTTCCAGGATACTACCCTTTGAATCGGAAGAACCCTTCGAAGGATTTGAAATTCTCTTAAAACGAAAAGTGATGATGTCCAGGGTAAATATCCCGGGTTTCGGCAGAATCAATATCTACAATACCCATCTATGTGCCTACTGTGACACGGCAGAGCGATTAGAGCAAACGAATGTGCTTATGAGGTTTATAAAAAATGTGGAAGGCCTTATTCCAGCAGAAAATCCCATAATACTGGGTGGTGATTTTAATATAGATCTAAATATTGCCAACAACGATTCAACATACAATCTGATCACCGGGGGCGGTTTCAGCGATACCTATGGAGAATTCAATAGTTGTGCAACCTGTTGTTCTGTAGATGAGGGTTTTGCTGGTTGCACCTTTGCCGTCCTGGGTAATCCTTACGCAACTAATCCCTTTACAGGTCAAAAGGAAGAGCCTGCTCGGATTGATTATATATTTGTAAAAGGCATTGGGATTGGGGAGAGTGGTGTGGTTTTTAACTCTTCTCCTCTCTGGGTATCGGATCATTCTGGTGTTGTGAGTCTTGGTAAATTTATACTGCCTTAACAAGACCCAAATTTGATTCAGATGCAGTTTCTCGGCGGCAAATATCGCCCATTTAAGTCTTTAGACCGAAGTTCCTCCCCAAAACCCCTTACTTTTCAAGGTAATGCCAAATAATAACAATGAGAATATGATTGTTATTATTTGGCATTATGTTCCCATATATATAGTTTTATATTGTTGTTGAGCATCCATGTAATACTTGACATATATGATTATATGTGAAATAATAGTTACCATGTATATTGATATAGTCCCCAACAGAAACTCCCCCCCCGCTATTCTCCTCCGCGAAGGTTGGAGAGAAGGCGGAAAGATTTGTAAGCGCACCATTGCAAATATTTCAGACTGGCCGGCAGATAAGGTCAACGCCCTACGTTCCCTGCTCAAGGGAGATAGCCTTGTCCCAAGAGATGAGCTATTTACTATTGAGCAAATCCCTCCCGCACGGTCATGTAGATGCGGTGCTGGGAACCATAAAGAGGCTTGGTCTTGACGTTATGATCTCTCCGAAACGTTCGAGGGATGGGGGGATGGGGTCAGATGTCCCTTGGAAGTGCCGACCAAATAATCAATCCCTCGAGAACGCATCTTTTCCAACGTCTTCTCGGTTGGAATACCGCGATCCATAAGCCGGGTGCGGCGAAATTTCCCATACTGTTTTTCGATACGATCCAGAAATCCCTCCAATCTTGCAGTATCTCTGGTATTTCCAGGATATACCTCGCAGTCCATCGCGGGTAATTCTTCGCGGCCGTCCGGAAACAATGCAAGTTGTTTTGCCCTGGAATCTTCACCCGAAAGCGCCTCTATCGTCCGAACCCATC
>JANLHY010000682.1 GCA_024653795.1 Candidatus Brocadiaceae bacterium
CATTGAGAGCGAACAAGCTAATGAAACAGCAGAGGTCGCTGCTTAGGAGAAAAAATGGACGCCACTGAAAAAATTTCAACTAAAAACTTGACAAGCTCAGGGCTTTCTCACAAGTAAGGATAACAAACAAACTGAATCAGTAAAAATATTATGGCGAAAAGCAATTACGAAGATTATACAAGGGAGCAACTTATTGAGGAGTTGAAAAAACTGAGCAAGCGGAAGAAATACGGCTTGGTGTGGGAGGAAGAAAAGACGAAAGAAAAATTTGAAGCCGATGCAGAAGGTAAATTACCCGTTCTTGTTGAGGACAAACAAAGAGAAATAAAAACCGATCCCGACAAACCCACACACATTTTAATTGAAGGCGACAACTACCATGCACTTTCTGTTTTCAATTACACTCATGCTAAAAGCATTGATGTAATTTATATTGACCCACCATACAATACAGGTGCAAAAGATTGGAAATACAATAATGATTATGTTGACGTAAATGACTCTTACAGGCATAGCAAATGGTTGCAATTTATGTACAACAGGCTTATGCTCGCAAAGAAACTGCTAAAAAATGATGGTGTACTTATTTGTGCAATTGATGAAAACGAACAAGCACATTTAGGGGTTTTGTTGGAGGAGATATTTAATTCATACGAATCAATTACATTGCATAACAATTGTCCATAATCCGAGAGGAATCCAAGGAACTAATTTTTCTTACACACACGAATATGCTTATTTTGTAATACCGTCCGGGAAAAAGACAATTGGAAATAGAAAAATATCCGAACAGGACATAGGTTGGTCAAAATTACGTAATTGGGGAGGTGAATCTAAAAGAGAAGATGCAAAGAATTGTTTTTATCCAATTATTATTAATCCACATACAGCAGAAATAATTCGATTTGATGAAGTGTGTGGCGAAAATTTTCATCCAGACTCTGCTAATATTTATTTTAAAGATGAAATACAGGTTTACCCTATAGATAATGAAGGAGTTGAAAGAAAATGGAGATATGCAAGACAAAGTGTCGAATCAATTAAACATCTTTTAAGGGCAAAAAAAGTTAAAAATATTTGGAATATTGAGATTGGTAAAGATTTCGGAAGCTACAAAACTGTTTGGATAGATAGCAGGTATGATGCAAATGAATATGGAACAAAATTAATTGCTAAAATGGTTCCAAACTGTGATTTTAATTTTCCAAAATCTTTATATAATGTTTACGATTGTACTTATGCAGTAATAGGCAGGCGAAAAAATGCGATTGTACTTGACTATTTTGCAGGTTCTGGAACAACTGGGCATGCGGTTCTGCAATTGAATTCAGAAGATGGTGGAAATAGACAATTCATATTATGTACTAATAACGAAAACAAAATTGCAGAACAAATAACATATCCAAGAATAAGAAGTGCAATTAATGGATATAAAATTGAAAATGAAGAATTAATTAAAGGTTTAGGAAGTAACCTCAAATATTATAAAACTGATTTTGTCGGCTCTGAGCCAACACACCGAAATAAAAAACTCCTTACAGATAAAAGCATTGAAATGCTTTGCATTAAAGAAAATACCTTTGATGAAGTGATGAACAAAAAAGATATTTTCATTTTCAAAAACAAAGAAAAGTTTACCGCCATTCTTTTTGATGAAATGAAAATGGAAGAATTCAAAAATGAAGTTAAGAAATTGAAAATGCCTGTTTCAGTTTATGTATTTTCATTGGAGGGTGATGATTTCAAAGAAGAATTTGAGAACTTAAAAAATGATATTACTCTTTGCTCCATTCCCGAAGCTATCTTAAAAGTTTATCGAAGAATTTACGGAGCAGGGCAAATGAAGTTAAAAAATAAAAAATGATTTACAAAAACTTAAAGTATAAAGAAACAGCCGTTAAACAACTGCTTGAAAAAGCTAATGAACTGTTGGAAGACAGCAACAGCGACAACATTATTTTCAAAGCACCAACAGGAGCAGGAAAAACAATTATCATGGCTGATTTCCTTATGCAGTTTATAAGCGAAAGAAAAGACCATCGGACTTTTTCTTTCATCTGGGCAGCACCACGAAAACTGCATTTGCAAAGCAAAGAGAAGTTGGAAAGTTTTTACAAAGACAATCGTATTCTGGAATGTTCAAACATTGAGGAACTCACCGACAAAAAAATAAATGAGAATGAAATTCTTTTTCTGAATTGGGAAAGCATCAACAAAAAAGACAATGTTTTCATTCGTGAAAACGAAAATGATTTTAACCTCACTTCTATTATCAACAACACGATTGAAGAAGGCAGAGAAATTATTTTAGTGATTGACGAAAGTCATCACACAGCATCGGCAGAAAACACAAAGGGTTTGATTGAAATAATGAAACCGAAAATCACGATTGAAGTTTCTGCAACTCCACACATGACATCCGACAACATTGTGAAAGTAAAGTTTGAGCATGTTGTAAAAGAAGGAATGATAAAGGAAAAGGTTTCGTTGAACCCCGAACTGAAAGAAGATAAATTGGAAGGCGAAGGAAGCGATGAATTTATTTTGAAAGAGGCATTGAAGAAAAGAGAAGAACTGAAAAAACATTTTGAAAAAATCGGAAAGAAATTTATAAATCCTCTTTTGCTGATTCAGTTACCCGACAACAACAGTTTAGATTTTACAAACAAGAAAGAAGAAATTGAAAATCTGCTTGCAAAAAAGTTTGACATCACAACAGCCAACGGAAGAATGGCAGTTTATTTATCAGAGGACAAACGCAACCTTGAAAATATTTCAAAGAATGATAATGAAGTAGAAGTTCTTTTGTTCAAGCAGGCAATTGCATTAGGTTGGGATTGTCCCCGTGCTTACATACTTGTTTTGTTTCGTGAGTGGCATTCAGAAAAATTCTCCATTCAGACAGTCGGAAGAATTATGCGAATGCCTGAGATAATGCGTTATGACATTGAGGATTTGGACAAAGGATATGTTTATACAAACATTGCGAACAACAATATAAAAATAGAAGAAGAATTAGCAAGAGATTATTTTACGATTTACACCAGCAAGAGAACTGAAACTTACAAACCGATTGACATCGTTTCTTATCACATCATGCGGCAAAGAGAAACGACACGGTTAGACCCTTCATTCATCACAATCTTTTTGAAACATGCAAAGAAGAATTCTTTAAAAAATAAAATTAATACAAAGGTTTCTAAAATCACAGACCATATTCCGATTGACGGAATAATTCATTTGGAAAATGTAGGAACAGTATCCGAGCCGTTTGAAGTTTACAATGACATTTCACTTGCGAAAACAACAACAGAACTTGAACTTGCTTTTAAATATTTTATTCAGGAAGCATTACATGCAGGAGAGATGTTTCCCGAACAGCGTTCAGTTGGCAGAGTTTGCACAACGAGCTTGTCAAGTTTTTAGTTGAAATT
This sequence comes from Candidatus Brocadiaceae bacterium, assembly GCA_024653795.1. Classification (GTDB taxonomy): domain Bacteria; phylum Planctomycetota; class Brocadiia; order Brocadiales; family Brocadiaceae; genus Wunengus. The sequence goes on from JANLHY010000682.1 coordinate 3,435, forward strand.
TTTTCAGTGGCGTCCATTTTTTCTCCTAAGCAGCGACCTCTGCTGTTTCATTAGCTTGTTCGCTCTCAA
>JANLHY010000709.1 GCA_024653795.1 Candidatus Brocadiaceae bacterium
CATTGAGAGCGAACAAGCTAATGAAACAGCAGAGGTCGCTGCTTAGGAGAAAAAATGGACGCCACTGAAAAAATTTCAACTAAAAACTTGACAAGCTCGGCAAGAAGGTTACGAAATTTCTGATTTTTCAGGAAAACGTGTTTCGATCTCTATAACAATCTTGTAAATTCATCAACGGATAAATGTGCTTGTTTAATGATATGGGATAATGTAGACCTCTTGATAGGGTTGTGCGCTGGGACTGTAAGTTTTAGTGTTCTTTCTGTCGTATGCTTTTGCATACGTATATGACTGCCTTTTTGCCGGACAATTACCCATCCATCACGACGTAAAGCATTAATGACCTGTCCATAATTCAAATTCGGGACTTTTGTCATATTGCAATTTCTAATACCTGCGCATCAGGATTAAACCTCAGATCATCATCAACTGGTTCAAGATATAACTCAATGGCTTCTCTAATATTTTTTAATACCTCCTCCCTCGTATTGCCTTCGCTTATACAACCAGGAAGTGAAGGAACGATAGCCGTAAATCCTCCTTCATCGCTTGGTTCCAAAATTACTTGAATTTTCATCTTTTTATCCCCCTAATGTTTTTTAAATTAACCACGCATATTTTGTCCCATTATCACAATTAGGTTGACAAAAGTCAACCATTCCTATCATTTGCCTTTACGATCTTAACTTCCTCTTCTGTTAATCCATACAGCCTGTAAACGATTTCATCTATTATCTCGCCTGTTGCCTTGATTCTGGTTTTTAATGGTTCGAGGATTGACATGCTTTTGGTAAATTGATTTTCAAGCAGCTCCTGGGTCTTTCGGTCAAATGGGTTTATGGATATCTTGTTTCTATTCTTCTTGAGAAGTTCATAGAGTTAATCAAAGTAGGTTGGGTGAAGCGAAGCACACCCAACAAAAAAAGCATTGATGGGTTCGCTGCGCTTAACCCATCCTCGTCTAACACAACATTAACTTTTTCAAAATTAACATCCTTGCGTTTGAAAACGACTGTCTGTGATACTCTACCTCACTCCATACCGCGTCGGGGAGTATAAGTCTTTTAAAATCCATTAAAAGATGAAGGCTGTCAATCTCTTCAAGATGTATTATTGGACCTGCATCCAGTATAACATTCTGAATGGTTGTATAATCAGTCCTTTCCACATAGTCCCCATTCAATATCTTCTTTTATGAATTTCTCCATAAGCTCTGGTTTGTGTGTTTCAAGAAAACGACGCAAAGCCTCTGCGATAACAGAATTTTCATCCTGGAACCATCCAGCGTCGATAAGTAATTTGATCTGCTCATAAAGCTTATCCGGCAATTCAGCCTGTAATACCTTCACAACATACCTCCTTTCAAATCAAATATTGATATTTTCTCAAATCCTATTTTATGTAATAATTTTATCACAGAATTAGTACAATTATACTTTATTTTGATGATTATAATAGACTTCACTAAGATACCGCACCTTTAACAACCTTAATTTCTTCCTCTGTCAATCCATACAGCCTGTAAACGATTTCGTCTATCAGTTCGTCTGTAGCCTTAATCCTGGCTTTTAATGGTTCGAGGATTGACAGGTTTTTTGTATAATGATTTTCAAGTAGTTCCTGAGACTTCCGATCCGAGGGGGTTATTGATACCTTGTTTCTATTCCTCTTGAGGACTTCGAGGAGTTGATTAAAGTAAGAGAGGTTGGGCGAAGCCTGTCCTGAGTTTATCGATGGGCGAAGCACGCCCAACAAAAAAAGCTATTCAGCACGGCGTACTTGTGTTCGCTTATAAGGTATTCGAAGATATGTCGTTGGAACTTCTCTTCCGGTCATTCAAACATGGTTGATCAGGTTTTCTTTCTATCCTCATCCTGTTCAACAAATATTTTAACCACGCGCCCGTTTTCGTAATAAACCAGTGGCGTATGCGTCTGTTTGGCTATTTCCCTTGCTCTTTTTGCCGCTCTCAGCAACGCTGCTTCTACATTCTCAAGGTCTTTGTCATGAATCTGTCTCTTTTTTCCATTCATCTCTTCTCTCCTTCTTCAAGCAGTTTTGGCGCCCTGCCTGAATTGTCGTAAAGAATCCAGGCATCTACCAACTGCTTATAAATGTGGTGAAAATTAAACCATCCCTTTTCAAACCGGCGTCTGATTATCTCTTCAGGCACATTATGGCCACCCTGCAAAACCCTCCCTTTTACCCGTTCAATGGCAATCTTTACATCATGAAGACTCAGAAATATCAACTTTACTGTGTATCCCATCTTTTGCCATAACGATATTCTTTTCTTTAACCATGTTGATCCTTTAAACCATCTTCGGTAATCCATCGCTTTCCCGTTATGCATTCGTGGATGATCGATTTATGATATCGTTCAAGTGTCGGGATTTGGGTGCAGCTAAGCCGCGCTAGGGATACCTTGTTTCTATTCTTCTTGAGAAGTTCAATGAATTAATCAAAGTAATAGGTTAGGTGAAGCCGGTCCTGGGTTTATCGAGGGGCGAAGCACACCCAACAAAAAAAGGCATTGATGGGTTCGCTCCGCTTAACCCATCCTCATATTCTCATTTCCCTCAAATAGCTTTTATTTTTTTGGTGGCGGTGGTGGCGTTGGTTTTGGTTTACTAACCGTATGAACAGGCGGTTTATTATACCCGCCCTTAACATCCTTAATATTTGTTTCTTTATTGCTCATTTATATTTCCTCCCTTGTCTTCTGTTGCGCTAGATTTATCTATTAAAGTAAATTCAATAGATTCGATATTGTCTTTTTTAACTAAGAATAATCCATGAATTTTTAGGTCAATATATTTACCTTCATCATTTATCCATGCAGCATCATACAAATATAAGCAACCTTCTTCAGGATTGTTTGAATAGTACATAGTTATGTAGGTTGGGTTGAGCAAGGCGAAACCCAACGATGACCGTTCGTGACATTCAAAAAAATGTTGGGTTGCGTTCCTCAACCCAACCTTACCCGGCTTATTTACTTTGCTGCTTTAACTTCGCTATCAACAATTCGGCAATTTGATCAATGTTATATTGGCGGATGTTTAAATATCCTACAGTAGGTTGTAAACCAGCTAAATCCGTATCATCCACGCGTATTGGAAGAATGTAGTCGCCACCTTTCTCTTGAAGAGCACGGGCTTGCGCGCTACGTCGTTCGTGTGTTGTCCAGATTCTACTTGCATATTCTGCAGAAACAAACATTACACAATATCTAGACGCTTTTCTGTATACGCGATCAAAAAAGGCTATTAAGTCTTTGCCCCATAATTGTTCGGGATAGAAATCATCATAAAAGACACGGAAACCTGCATCTCTAACACGTTGAGCTAGCTGTTTCGCAAATTCTCTTTCAGTTCCAGCAAAGGTGATTGCTACATCAAATTCCTGCTCATCTATCGGTCTTTCAGGCTGCTTAGTATCTACGCGTTCTTGTCCTTTGGCAGGTGAAGGAATAAAAGAGGCGGTTGGTTTTACTCTTAAAAATGAGAAGCCATATTTGTGGAGTTCTGCATGTGCAGCAAGCATTTTTTCAAGACCTAGAGAAAAATTCGTGGCAAGTGCATCGAAGCAGCGATGTACAAACTCATTATTAATACCGAAGAATCCTCTGCTATCCGTTTTAAATGACGCGAATCGCCACCAACAAGGTTCAAAATCGAACTCAGGGCACTCATTAAAATTATTAAACCCTCCGAGAAATTCCAATGCAGCACTAAACTCGCGGGCTAGTGGCATATGTTTGGCATGGAAGTGAGTTGTCCAGCCCTTGTCTCTATCGCCCTCGATCCAGGTAAAAACAAATCTGAAATATTGATCTTCTGACTCTTTCATTCGTTGTACTTTTGGCGCAACGTGACCACCACCTGATACGTAATCACCGTCTATATGGCGTCCTTCGGATGGTTTCCCAAAGAAAAAACCATATCCCTCTGGCTGTGGTATAAAAATCCCACAATTTTCGAGATGTCTTGCACTATCCTGGATATACTTTAATGCTATCCCAGATGACTTTGCAAAGTTGGTCAACTCAAGGCTCGAAGAAACTTCTCGGACATAACACTCGCCATTATGAAATGCACATTGACTTCTTTTAAAACCCAGAAAACTCAGGAAATCTGTGCTTTGCAGCCCATAGGTCGAATGGGACGAGGGCCTAACATGAAGTGTATCCGCGAAATCATTTTTACCATGCTGAAGGCGAACGAGCTTGAAATGTAAGCCTTCGTTCTGTATTTCCTGGAGAATAGTAGTCTTTAAAGCTGAATGCAAATCCGCCATGGACTTATCCTTTTATATCTGACTGCTAACAAGTTATTATACAGACCTGTATATCCTGCTAAAAGCGGGATATCCGGGAAAAAGCAAGTTGTGTGCCGGGATTAAATTGTGCAAAATGGTTGCTGCTTCCACCCTGCTTTTGCCGGTTCAATCTTGTTGTTTATGTAGGGTGGATTAAGCGAAGCGAATCCACCAGTTCAAACAAATTTATTCCATTGGCTTCTCAAAACTCTCACGGAATGCCATTATCCACGGTTTGTTATTGCTGGATTTTATACAATTTAACATTACCTTGTCAATGTGATTTGGCTATTCCTAAACCTCCACGACAACACCACACCGCTTAAATCCATCCTACTTGACTAAACCACACTATTTCTCCTCAAGTTTGCAACTTGAACCCCATCTTTTATTTTTTTGAGCGCATTATTAACGACATGACGCTTTAATGCTATCAAAATCAGGGTTCAGATTACAAATCTGAACCCGACGGAGCGTTTTGAAATATTCATGGCTTTACCTTGCTCCCTGCGCGTCGTGCAAGCGCAAAACGTTGCGGTTCAATCTGCAAGATTGAACCGGCGTAGAGCTTATCAATCCACTCGACTACGGCGATCTGTTCTGCGGGCGGTGGTAGTCGTCCCGCTTGGTTGGCTGGTTATAAGGCACTTATGGTTTTATAATTATTAATTTATCAATAACTTTTCGCAATATTAATGCTGCTTTCCAAAACTCTTCAAATGTTAAGACAGCTTTGGTTCCAAGTAACTTATTGTCTTCAGGAATTTTTTTGACATATTTTTCATTTATACTACCATCAGAGTGGACATAAGTATGTCTCTTTTGAAAAACTCTTCTCAAAGAAAGTAATTCCAGTTCTAGTAAATCAGAAAATATATCTAAAGAAAAATGTGTTTTAAAAAACTTCCTTGCTTCATATAATTCTTGAAAGCTAGGTTTCCTTTCTTGGATATCATCGATTTGCTTTGGCAAAATCTTTCAAAAGTTGAAACAAGGTCAGAATATGCGTGTCTTAATGCTCTTTCTTTGTTATCACTATTTTCAAACTCTTTTTTTATTATCTGAATATTAGTATCGTATACAATCATATTTTCAATTCGGCAACCAGGACAAAAGCCAAATATTCCATAAACTTGAAACGAAACATTACAAGAAGGACATTTCAATTCAGTATCAACAGGTTTTTCGGAATAGCTAGTATTGCAAACCCTAAATAACGAAACATTTTATTGTTATTGTAGGCTTGCAGTAAGTGGAAACGTCATCATAACAATGTCGCAACATTAATGTGTCGCGATACTAGGTCTTATATTTTTAGCACGATAATTCAAGGGTGTATGTTTTACAGTAATATATTTGCTTGAACGAGAACTTCGTGCAAAATTGCTGAACATTTTATCTATTTCTTTATAAGCGATTTCTTTTGCTTTTTCCATTGCGGCTTCTTGAATAAACTTGCTTTGTTCATTTGTTCTTAAATCCATTTTTGAAGCTGAAGTACCACAATACGGACAAAACATTTCATCTTTAATGTCTGAAACACTCACCTTAAAATACTTTTTGCAGTTTATATTAACGCAAGTATTCCCAATGAATCCGCCGGGAGCTGGAATTGATATTTGAAATGTAACTGTACTCATTTAGCCTTATAACCCCGAAAATCAACCGCGAGTGCAACGAGTCGGCTGCATTGTCTTGTTGGGCAATGGTTTATACTGTTCTCTTTGTCCTTTGTCAAGGGCTGGATATCTGTGTTTCCCTAATCATCTTTATCGCTGTCCCATCCGGACTTCCCTTCACACATAGCGCAGCCCATAAAGTAACTGTTCTCTAAGTCGCCGGTAGAGAGGCTACCGCACCATTCGCATTGGCCCACTTCTTCAGAAGCGTACTTAGAAAAGCACTGTGAACAAATCCAGGTGTGATTGACTTCGACTACCATCTCATATCCGCCACACTCATCGCAATGAGCCACGATTGATCGTTCAGGATCGTGTTTATCATACACGAAATCCTTGGTGAGAAAGGCCTGGACATCTTTCTCGTCAAACTTGTGGCCGCATTTGCTGCACTCGTGCCGAGGCTCCCCGATCAGTTTGTTTTCCTCGCCGCATTTTGGGCAGTCAACTTTCAACCCCGTCTCTCGGGCTTTGCAGACCAAACACTCATAATCTAATATAGGCTCATTGCCTGAGTCTTCTCCAAACGATTTAAAACCGCAAGAAGGGCAAACACTAAACAATATTCCGCGACTCTTGAGTCTCTCAATGTCTTCTCCGAGCGCCCCGAATTTTGCCTTCAGATATTTTCGATGCTTGTGCATCACCTTGTCGATTTTAGCGATTCCCTTCTTGTAACTCTGAAACTGCTCGTTCCACCTTTCGAATATTCGACTTACGTAGTACCAGGCCAAACACTGCTCGGCCACGATTTTTTCGAATTCACTCTTGTTACCTGTATTTCCTGTGTGATAAAAATGGACCATTCGGTTTCGGTGGTCAGAGAGGCGCAAAAAACACTCGTACTCCGCTTGGCTCAAGCCTTCTTGAACAATTGCCTCAAGGCGGGCCTTCGCATCCTTGATGCTGACGGACTGAAAATCTCCCGATCGAAAGCTCTTCAGATTTGCAGTTTCAGGTCGGGTAATGATTAAAGTCCAATGTTCCCAGAGAAGGCGCGCCTTCATGATTAGCTCAACGGCGGCATGGAAATGAATTACCGAATACTTAGGTTTCTTGTCGAATTCTTCCAATGATTTTTGAAAAAAATCGAAAGCGTTCTCCACTACAAGATCGAAGTCGCTTTTTGCTTGTTTAGGTTTCTTCAAGTTGACCCCATTGTAAATAGTCTACATTTCGGTGCTCAATACCCGACACTATGCTTTGCTCCAAAGTTGGAGGCTCACGATGCTCAAAACGCATCCATCTTGGTCAGACATGTCGTTGTTGCGCTTCCCTCTTTCCCAAATCTGACATCTAAAGACACCGATCTCAATCATCACATTTCCGTTTTTGTCCTGATCCCAACAAGTTATTATACAGACCTGTATGTCCTGTTAAAAGCGGAGTATCCGGAAAAGGCGTCTCAAAACTCTCACAGAACGCCATTATTCACGATTTGTTATTGCTGGATTTATACAATGTAACATTACCTTGCCAATGTGATTTGGCTATTGCCATTTCTAAACCTCCACGATAACGCCCCACGCTTAAATCCATCCTACTTGACTAAACCACACTATTTTGCCTCAAACTGTTAATCATCCTTTCGCAAACGCCTCTCTTAAAACTGACTGCATCAGCATTTCGGACTGTTCTTTGCGTTCGGATACTTGTTTTTCTAATTCGCCGATCATGGCCATAAGCTTATCCACACGCTCAACAATAACTTGTTGATCAGCAAGTGGAGCAAGTGGGATAGGAATAACGCCTAACTGATCCTGGTTAATCTTAGGCATCTTTACTCTATTGTCAAAACGGTACACCTCCCCATCAAAAAAATTAGACAGCATTACTATCTTTAAATAATCCGGGTTACATTTTGGCACTAATGGGTACATGTCTGCGCTACAAAGGCCTTCGAAATCTACTTTCGCTACTTTTCTTAGCCGAGGACGCACCTTGGAATATACTAACATCCCCGGATAAAAAAGATGATTAACGCTGATCACGTTATCATCCTTAACAGTCTTACATTCCAATAAACGACCTGTACATTTCTCAATATTATCCGGAGCCAAGTGCGCATGATTTGGGTAGTCATACGGGGAAACGCAATTTGTTGCAATTTCGCAAATTTCAGAAAACCTTACCCATGCCCAACCATTAGGAAGAGGAAACGGCTTTTCGGCGTCAGTGATCGGCGCAAGCGGTTTGTCTTTCTTAATTTTTCCTTTTTCGATTAGGCGCTCCTTTTCGGTTTTGATCTTCTCAAGCAGTTTCGAGGCGTGGTTATCTCCGCTAAGAAGATCAGGATTTTTATCCCGCCAGTTGGTCGTCAGTTTTCCTTCAATGGCCTCCTGCAATATTCGCTGGCGAAGTTGTTTAAGAAAAGATTGTTGGTGAGTTATCTCTCCGCTTAAATCATCCATTTCATTTTCAATTCCCTTGAAAAAAGAAACGATCTCTTTTTGAGACTCAATATCCGGCAAATGAATTTCAAGAGGCAGAAAATGTTTAGGTTTTATTTCTGTCTTTATACCACCTTTGACTTGATCTTTAAGCGCTTGGACAAAAGACTGACTCCTAACAAATCGCTTAAAGTAATCTATATCTATTTGCCTTTCATCAAAGGCATAGGACGAGTAATGAATAGTCGCCGTAATTGGTTCTTCTCCACGATAAACAGCAAGGGCGCCCTTTGAAACATTGATCCCAGAAATAACAAGATCTCCAGGTTCGACAATGATCATATCTGTCTTTGAACCTTTATCAGAAAGGTGAATTTCACCGGAAAAGTCGATCTTATTCAGCCTTTTAAAACCCAGCACAGCTTCATCACCTGGGTCATATCTGCCTTCCCGTTCTTTCAGAAACTGGCTAATTTTTATTTTCTGCCACTCAGCCATTTTTCCGCCCCTTTTTCTTCGGGAAGCGTTTCGCCACTTTCTCTTCAATCGTTTTTATTGCACGATCAAAATCAGAAATATAGTCTTTGCCTCGATCTTTTTTGTATTTTTTAAATTCGCTTTCAGCCTTTTCAATTGCCTGCTCAGCACTGACCTTACCGGCATGGGTAAGGAGTTCGCGTTCGCTCAGTTTCAAAAATTGATCAAGTTTCTCTATCCATTCGGCCATTTTCATTAGCCTGCCGTTTTCCGCCTGCAATTCTGCAAAATCAAGATACAAAGACACGATAAGATTTAAGCGTTTTAACTCATCTTCATTGAGGTAGTTTTTTGCAACCTTTATATCCTGTGTGGTAATATAATTTCCTTTAAAATTAGTTAGACCCATAAGAGGTTTTGTGCTGTCGGCCCGCCTGGCTATAATTTCCGCCGCTGTATGGCCATGCGCTGCAAAGTGCATTTTGTTTTGCACGGTCGCAAAAAACTCTTTAGTAATCTTGTCATCTTTTCTGTAATCAATGCTGGTAGCATAAATATCTGTCACTTTCTGGTAAAAATTGCGATCGCTGCTTCGAATATCGCGGATACGCTGCAAAAGCTCCTGAAAATACCGCGCTTTCTGACCGCCCTGCTTGAGCCTTTCATCGTCCAGTGTAAATCCCTTGATGATATACTCTTTCAAACGCTGAGTAGCCCAGATTCGGAATTGTGTCCCGCGCGGTGACTTAACCCGATAACCAACCGAGATAATGACATCGAGGTTATAATGCTTTACTGCGTATTCTTTGCCGTCAGAACCAGTTCGTCGGAATTCCCGACATACTGATTTTTCATCAAGCTCGTTTTCTTTAAATACATTTTGTATATGTTCGGTAATGGTTGACCGGCCTTTAGCAAAGAGTTCTGCCATCTGATCTTGTCTAAGCCAGACTGTTTCATCTTCCATTTTTACCTGAATCTTTGTCTGTCCGTCTTCGGTCTGGTAAATAATGAGCTGGGATTTATTTTCTGCGTTATCCATTCTCCAACTCCTTTCTCAATTGTTGAAGAAGCTCATCACTCTTTCGAAATGATTTGTGAAGCATCGTCACCAGTTCCGCACTTGAATATGTGTGTTTTTCCTCTGGCATATGCGGATTCTTTATGTCGAGGTTATAGCCATTGGAGGCAATTGTATCAATAGGCACTTTCCACGCCTGCTCATTCCCTTTGCGTTTCTTCCACCACTTTTTAAGACCATCAAACTCGCTTTTCTGGATCGGTTTTGTCTTGCTATATGCCTTAACGCCTTCGGGCAGTTTGTGTTCCCAGTACCAGATATCTTTCGTTGGTTTACCTTTTTCAAAAAAGAGCAAATTTGTGGCAACGCTGGCATAAGGTTGAAAGACTGAGTTAGGCAAGCGCACAATAGTATGCAAATTACAATTTTCCAACAAGTGCTGACGAATACGCTGTTTGACACCGTCTCCGGTCAGCGATCCATCCGGCAGAACAATACCGGCACGGCCACCGTCTTTGAGGTAGCGCACCATAAGCATCAGAAAAAGATCAGCGCTTTCCGTTGTGCGGAAATTTTGGGGAAAGTTAGTCTCTGCTCCATCCGTAACCGAGGCGCCGAAAGGTGGATTGGCAAGGATAACGTCCACCCGGTCTTTTTGCCCGATGGAGGTGTATTCCCGGTTTAAGCTGTCAGTATAATCCACATTCGGTACTTCAATGTCGTGCAAGATTAAATTGGTAACACTGAGCATGAAGGGAAGCGGTTTAAACTCCATGCCGTGAATATTCTTTTCAAGGGCATTGAGGTCTTCAACACCTTTAATGTCTTGCTTGCGGATATTTTCTATCGCGCTGGTTAAGAATCCGCCCGTACCACAGGCAGGATCCAGCACCTTTTCACCTAATCGAGGGTTGATCATTTCCGTAATAAACTCTGTCAAGGCACGGGGAGTATAAAATTCCCCATAATTTCCCGCGCTTTGGAGATCGCGCAAAATCGTTTCGTAAATATCGCCAAAAACATGCCTGTCTTCCGAACTATTAAAATCGATCTGATTTAGCTCGTTAAGCACCTGACGGATGATAGTTCCGTTCTTCATGTAGTTATTGGTGCCGTCGAATATTTCGCGGATAATGAGGGCGCGTTTATTGCCTGAACTTACATCGAGATTTTTGAGTTGAGGAATCAATTTCCCATCAATAAACTCTTTCAGTTCATCGCCGGTCATGCCTTCATCATCAGCCGCCCAACTGCGCCATTGCAATTTCTTTGGCATTGGTGAAACATATTTGTCATTGAGAAGCTCGATCTCTTTGTCCTTGTCGTCAAGGATTTTGAGACTGATCATCCAGCCCAACTGCTCAATGCGCTGCGCGTCTCCGGACACGCCCGGATCCTTGCGCATAATGTTCTGTAATGTTTTTATAATATTACCGATGTTTTTCATCTTGTTCCTCTCACAAAGCACACAGAGTTCACAAAGTTCTATATATTTCCATTGATAACTCGCCGAATACCATTCTTTAGTAAAATTTCATTTTCATTCATTTTTTCTTCGTGAGCTTTGTGTTCTTTGTGAGAGGCTTTTTAAGCCGCGGCATAAAGCTCATGCTCCAATTCTTCAATAACATGAAGATACTGATCTCTCCCGCCGAAAATCTGAACGATTTCCGTGGGTGTCCCGATTTGATTAAACGGTTCTATTCTCAAAATTGCAAGGTCTTCTATATTTTCAATGCCCTCGTCGGCATATTTATCCAGGAGCGCCTCAATAACCATCCGTGCTTTCTCCCCATATTTCGTGAAATAATTGCGCTTCTTTACATTTTCCGCGCGCTCCCGCCGGGTAAGCGCAGGCATGTCCCACGCGATGTGGCAGATAAGGTCAAATATATCCAAATCCTTTTTTACCTCTGTCGTCAGGTTTTCTGGAATAATCCCATGCGATTCTAATTCCTCTATAACCGCTTTCTTCTTATGAGCGCTGTTCCAGCGAGCAAGGAAATCATCCAGGGATTGGAACTCCTGTAAGATGCTCTTCTTTGTGTAATCTTTGAGGCTTTCGGTGATAAGTTTTCCGTTTGCATCCAGATGCTGAACTCGCTCGTTTAACACCGAAACATCCACTCCGGCCACATACACCTTCTGCCGGGGCTCAGACACAATTATACCGCCTTGAATAATTTCTGGTTGTGTGGGGTATTTAACCGAATCTTTTTTCTCAAAATCCACAGGCTGACCGGTTTCCGGATCAATAATCTCCTGGTCTTCTTCTGGATGAATATCTTGCTCAGTTAATTCCTCTTCGCCCTTAACTTCCTTAATCATGACCGGGTAACCGTCAAACGCCGGATCCGCGAAAATATCTGTTACTTTTCGAAAGTCCATGATGGCAAAGAACATCTTATCATAATCTTCGTTAATACGAGTTCCTCGACCTATAATTTGTTTAAACTCTGTCATTGACTTGATGTTTGAATCAAGTACGATCAATTTACAGGTCTGTGCGTCGACACCGGTCGTCATTAATTTTGAAGTGGTCACGATAACAGGATAACGCTCCTCAGGATTTATGAAATTATCCACTTCTCGCTTGCCTTCGTCATCATCACCGGTTATTCGCATAATATACTTGTAGTTCTCAAGCGCCAAATCCGAGTTCTCAATAGCCAGTGCCTGTCTCATGCGCTCGGCGTGTTCAATATCCACACAAAAAACTATTGTTTTATTGAAGCGATTCGTTTTCCTCAAATACTCCGATACTTTCCTGGTGACAATCTTCGTTCTCTCATCAATCACTAAATTTCTATCAAAGTCTTTGATGTTATAAATACGATCTTCAATCTCATTGCCATCCGTATCTTTTTTGCCTGCCTCAGGCCGCCAGCCCTCAAGGTCAGTACTAAGACCGACACGAATGACTTTGTAAGGGGCTAAAAATCCATCCTCGATACCTTGCTTGAGTGTATAGGTATAAATCGGATCGCCGAAGTATTCTATGTTTGATATTTCTTTTGTTTCCCTCGGTGTTGCGGTAAGGCCGATATGGGTTGCGGAACTAAAATAATCAAGTATCGCTCTCCATGCGCTATCAGCGGCCGCGCTTCCGCGATGGCACTCGTCAACGATCACAAGATCAAAGAAATCCCGGCTGAATTCTTTGTAGGCATCCTTGTCTTCATTGTAGTTCGTTAACCCTTGATAAAGGGCAAGGTATATCTCAAATGCTTTATCAATCTTCTTCTTTTTTATGACAGTCATCCGGTCTTTAAAATGTTTAAAGTCATTGCGCTTGGTTTGATCAATAAGCACATTGCGGTCTGCTAAAAAAAGAATCCGTTTCTTCCTGCCGTTTTTCCAAAGCCGGTATATTATCTGAAAAGCGGTATAGGTCTTTCCCGTTCCGGTAGCCATTACTAGAAGGATTCTGTTCTGCACACGGGCGATGGCTTCCACGGTTCGGTTAATGGCTATCTGCTGATAATAACGAGGTGCCCGCCCTGATCTGTCAAAGAAATAGTCAAAAGATGCGATCTCTTCCTGTTCAGGAGTTTCAATCTTTTTATACCTTTTGTACATCTTCCAAAGCTCATCGGGGGAAGGGAAAGCAACTAAAGACAATTCTTTCTCGATTTGTCCGGAGAAACCGGAGTGATCGTGTTGAATAAAGCCATCACCGTTTGAACTGAACGCGACCGGAACATCAAGTATCTCTGCATAGCCTAACGCCTGCTGTAATCCGGCTCCTATGGAATGATTGTTGTCCTTTGCTTCAATAACAGCGATAGGAATATTCGGCTTAAGGTAGAGAATAAAATCAGCACGCTTTCTTTTGCCCCGGGTGGTCTTGTTGCCTTTGACAAAAATTCGACCGTCTGTAAAGAAAACCTCTTCACGGATTTGCTTCTCAACATCCCATCCGGACTTTACCAGCGCAGGCAAGATGAACTGAGTGCATATATCTCTTTCCGACAAATCTTTTTTTGACATTATAAGAATTCTATCAGATTTTTCATCTCTTCTGGCGATAAAATTTCAGCGTATAGGGTTAACCTCTTGATACATTCGCCAACACTCAACCTACTCATTTCTACAAAGATTACTCCCCAGTGATTTTTTCCATCTTTTACTAACTCTTTTGCAATTTTTAGAAAATGATGGTCGTGGGTAAAGATAACTGCTTTCATAGATGACGCATACTTGAAATGTTCAATATCAGCGCTGCCAGTCATGCCTTTTTCATGTGCAGAAAAAGCCTTTACTCCACGTCTCTTTAATCCCTCAGCAATACGAATGTCAACATTTTCATCGGTGTATATTTTTAATCTTGCCAATTTTTTTCTCCAGAATAGAAGGACGCATCTTCTTCATACCTTCTGTATCTTGAATTGCTGCTTTCCATGTGCTATCTATTTCGCTCTTGTGTTCATAGTAGTATGAAAGTGCATCATGAATCTGTGGCAGGTTTATCTGTGGTAGTGCAACTATTATATCTTCGGGAGACTGTCCCATGATTTCATATCGAATGGCTATATCCAGCACTCGGATACCAGTGCCTGAAATAACAGCCACCCCGCCCCTTATTTTTTTATTCCTTATGATATAAGGGTGTTTGATTTGTTTCATTATCATGCTCATTACACATCCTCCTGGTTTTCATTTATTAGAGATTTAAAAAGTTCATTTTGCATCGTTGAGATGTTTTCTTATCCCGAATATTTCAGCTTTATTAGGATCGTGGTTTTGCCAGGATTTCAAGCACTTTCAGGTCGAGGAATCTCTTAGACGCTGCTGATTTTAGTATGCACACCGTATCGGCCCCTCTGCCTGTTCCCGCAACGGCCACGACTTCCTCAAGTTCGGGTATGAGCCCTCCATCGCATGCCTCCATGACAATCTCGCAGCAGACCTTGACTCCCTCTCCCAGACGACGCAAGGACTGGGCAACGATCATCGTTGGGTAGAGACCGTTGAATTTCTGTGTAAATGCAGTCTCGATAGAGTGGGTGAGGATGGTAGTGGTATAAAGCTTTCCTCCATACTTTAAAATTTCTTCCTTATTTTCAGGCAACAGTTCAATATGGTTTGGCTCTTTGTAACCTGCGGAGTGGGTGACGATGACGAAGTTTACTCCCTTACCGTGGAGTTTTCTGGCCATTGCAACACCTGTGTCCCCAACGGTCGTTGCAACGACTACGTGCTTGTAGCCTTCATCAACTAAAGATGCCGTTATTTCCACACACTTTTCGGTATTTTCCTTTCCAGATTTATCAAAATAATGGACTTGTCGTATCATAGCAAAGCCTCAGATCAACCAAAAATATTTGGAACCACAGATTTCGCAGATTACACAGATACTACAAACTGGGCATATTTATAGTAGGTATGGAATGAGAAGTCAAGCAGTATTTGGTATTATAAGGTTTAAGGAATTTCAACCTGGTAGCGTAACCGTCCCGGTTGCGCTTTGACTCGTTCCCAAACCTTGTGTTGAACTCGATTTCCTGCAAAGGGGTTGACAATAAATAATCTGAACAAGTTTGTTGTCCGACACTTCGACAGGCTCAGTACAGGCACTTTGAAGACCAGGCGCTTCGACAGGCTCAGCACAAGCACTGTCAGGGCTAAAGCCCAATTCTGATAAGACCGTCACTAACCCCAGCCTTAAGGCTGGGGTTAGTGGGTACACGCCCTACCGGGGCTTTAGCCCTGATGGCACAGCAACATGAAGTTGTTCATGTTATTTATTGTCAATCTCGTAGAAAATCTGAGAAGGAAATCGATGATTAAACACAAAAAAGGCTTTACGTTATTTGAACTACTTATAGCCCTTTTTATTGGTACAATCTTGATTATGTCAGGCGCTTACGCAATAAGGACAGGTTTGTTCTCGATGGAAAGAGAAGAGGCGTGGTTTAATGACACAACAAAAGAAAAAGCCGCCTTCGACTTTTTCTGGCAACAGGCATCCTCATTACGTAACCAAAAGATTCCAAGTAAGGATACCTTACTAACCGAAGAAAATAAAACGACCAAAAAAAAGAAAACCATTTATTTTTCGGGGGGAAAAGATTTTCTTTCATTCGTGTCTCCCCTTTCATTAAAAAAACATTATGGACAAGGATTGATAATAGCTAATTATAAAGTAAAATTAAATGATAATGGCTTATGGGATCTAATTTACATGGAAACCAGGGTTACCCCCGCAATACTCATTAAATTAGCTGAAGAATCTGAAAGCACATCAAATACGGATAAGGATTACACGATATTCCTTAAGGATTGTGATGTGATTTCATTCGCGTATCTTGACACAGTGGAAGAGGAAACCGATAATGAGGAAGAAGTCCATGTAGCCACTCTAGATGCCGATGTTATAGAAGGTACGGATTTAAAATGGAAAGAAAAAATAGCCCAGAAAATCCCGCAGGCGATAAAGTTGTCGGTCACAAAAAACGGAAAGACACAAGAGATTATATCACCAATCATGGCTACGTACTCATTTTTAGCCTCTGGGCAATAGTAATCTTGGGATTTATTGCATTAAGTTTTACCCGTAATACAGGTATCGCTATAAAAACAGAAATTACTTCTACGGAACGTGTAAAAAACGTTTATGCAGCACGAGGCGCCTGTATTTATGCGGCACAGGTGCTATTATTGCCGAAAAAACAGGAAAAGGATACAGACGCAAGTAAAAAAGATAAAAGCGGCGATCCCTGGACGCCAAGCAGTGACTCATACTCAGTACAAATAGGCGATAGGAATTGTGATGTGTTTATAAGCGATGAAAGCGGAAAGATTAATATAAATAAAATAACAGATGAGACACGAGATAATTTTATTAAATTTCTAACTGCCTATAAGCTGGAAGAACATACAGCAGAGATTATAACGGATTCTATCCTGGATTGGCTTGATGAAGATGATTTACATCATGTCAATGGCGCTGAAAAAGACTATTATGCCACATTCCCGGAGCCATATGAGCCAAAGAATGGGCCGTTCGAATCTCTTGAGGAGCTGACCTTAGTTAAGGGAATTACCCCCCCAATATTTGAATTGCTGCGAGATCACCTGACGATTTACGGACCGGGCAAAATCAACGTCAATTTTGCATCTAAGGAAGTTCTTCTTTATGTGCCTACAATTACCGAGGAGATAGCCAAGGCAATGATTAAATATAGAGGGAAGAGAGGGAAAATTGCAAAAATCGATGACTTAAAAGAAATCTTTAGATACTTTGGCATTATCGGCGCGTATTTTCAAAAGATTATGAATTATTTAACTGTATATGATTCAAACTATATGACGATCAATTCAGTTTCTTCGTCAGACAAAGTAAAAAATTCCTATAAAATAGTTGTTCTCAAAAGTGTGGATCGTTGTAAAATTATTGCGGCATACCCCGAATAGCATTTAATACCTTGTAATTATGAATAAAATACCGTTTGTCAATTTGTTTTCCCAAAGTTCAACGGGCTTGTCTATCAATGGAAACGACCTTATTATAACGGTCGTCAGCAAAAAACTGGTTAAATATTCACACGAAACGTTCAAGATCGAAGATTTTATGCTTAAGGATACCCAGCAATTAAAACATGCGCTATTGCAGAAAAGAAATTTTGTGGGAGAGACTATTCTTTCATTGCCAAGGGAACTTGCTATTATAAGAGAAACAACCTGTCCATATTCAAATCTTAAAGAATTAAGAGAAGCGCTCAGATATCAATTGGATAGTTTTATTCCTTTCAGCAGTGAAGACGTTTAT
>JANLHY010000710.1 GCA_024653795.1 Candidatus Brocadiaceae bacterium
ATAAACGTCTTCACTGCTGAAAGGAATAAAACTATCCAATTGATATCTGAGCGCTTCTCTTAATTCTTTAAGATTTGAATATGGACAGGTTGTTTCTCTGATAATAGCAAGTTCCCTTGGCAATGAAAGAATAGTCTCTCCCACAAAATTTCTTTTCTGCAATGGCGCATGTTTTAATTGATGGGTATCCTTAAGCATAAAATCCCCGATCCTGAACGTTTCGTGTGAATATTTAACCAGTTTTTTGTTAACGACCGTTATAATGAGGTCGTTTCCATTGATAGACAAGCCAGTCGAACTTTGGGAAAATAAATTGACAAACGGTATTTTATTCATAATCTTAAATTAGGCTGCCTTTGGCAGCGACTTTTAAGCTCCCCTCTAGAAAGAGGGGCCGGGGGTGTGTTGCGGCAAATTTACACACCCCTTTATCCCCTCTTTTTAGAGGGGAATCACAAAAGATTGAAATTCCTGTACATTAAACCAGGGCAACCTTTAATCATGCGTTATGGAATCCGCATCCAGATATTTTCGATAAAAATAGAAACCAGGAGAAAGAAAATACTTGCAATTGTGGGATAGACAAAAAGATCCTTTTTCTTTGAAACGGTTTCTATGACAATCTTGTCTTTTTCAATGGAATCAATCTCATCATAAAATCTGGCAACCTCTTCAAAATTCTCTGCATGAAAATACTTTCCACCCGTTGACTCAACAGCCTCTTTTAATTCCTCGATATGCTGTGCGGCAACTTCGGGGTCTACACCGGTAACGTCAGACGCCTTCACTGCCACTACATAAGCCTTTATCCCCATCCTTTTCAATAAGCGGAGGGGCCTGTCGGGAGAAATACCGATGTTGTATATCCCGTCTGTAAAGAGGATGATGAGTTTGTTTTTGATCACCTGCCGTTTCTCCATTTCTTTTACAAAGGAAATTGCATAATCGTCGAGGTATTCTTTATTTATACCTTTTCTTAACTCTTTGATAGTAAATTTCCTCCCCATTTCTTTTTCAAAAAGTGCAGTAATGGATGTAAAAAGACCTTCTCCTATAGAAGTCTGATAACCGACCTGAGACGCCTGAACACGCTCTAAGGATCTTTCAAGTAATTGAGTTTCCATCGTAGGTATAACAATGAGGGCTGCATCCGTGCCAAAGATGGTAATCCCTATAAGGTCATTCGGTCGTTTCTTTATAAAATCTCCAACGATCTTTTTGATGGTTTCTATGGCCGTTCCCGTCATGCTAAAAGAGGTGTCTATGGAAAGGACAATCTCCCTTCCACGCAGCGTCGTTTCTTCTTTGTAATATTTCGTCTGCGGGTGTGAAATAGCGATGATTGCGAAAAATACAGCGCCAAAAAATATGGGTTTAGGCAATTTAGTTACAATCTTCTTGAACCCGGCTGGTTCTCTCACGTGGTAGAGACTCGAATACCCAAGAAACTTCTTCTCTCTCCAAAAAAAACATAATAAACCAAAAGGTATGAGAATCAAAAGCAGCCAGGGGTTTTCAAGGATCATATATATTTACCTGAGTTAAGGAAAGTTTAATCAAATTTAGATTAAAAAAAATAATTTAATAATCGATGCCTCACAAAATTTGCTGTGATGACGAATTTCGTCTAACGTTTCAAGCACAAACGAAACCATTATGTTTGAGCATTTGTCTTTTGTGCCATGTTAGGTGGGGTTCGACAAGCCAACATTTTTTAGGTTCTCTTATACCAAATCTTCATCTATGTCAATTTTTTCAATGTATTTAATATGCAAACTGCTTTAAGCAGGTCAGCGTTTAGCAAACATTGGACTGGTTTGTTTTATTATTTCTTCAATGCCTTGTAATATTTTATCAACCATTTCTTTCTTTATTTGTCTGCCGTACACGACGGTGTCAATTTGTTTTAATACAATTCTGGCAGTAGTGGAGATTTCGCCTGTTA
The DNA here is from genome assembly GCA_024653795.1 of Candidatus Brocadiaceae bacterium. Lineage (GTDB taxonomy): Bacteria > Planctomycetota > Brocadiia > Brocadiales > Brocadiaceae > Wunengus. The sequence continues at coordinate 1,946 of JANLHY010000710.1, forward strand.
ATCTTTTTTGCGTGTCATAATTGAAGAAATCCGTTGTTGTGACGGATTGAGCCGCTTCATTTGAGATACCCATGAGTGTGCCTATATATGTCCTTAGAGACTTATTAATGGCTTGTGCGTTTGTTCGATTTAGTTTTTCTTCATCGGTAAACTGGAACGATGCCACCGCGTGTTTTAGTCTTTCCAGGGCGATTTTTGGTGTTTCACTTACAGGTTTTGGTGAAACCGGCGATAATTTTCCGGCCATTGAACGCAAGGCCGTTACACCTAAAAAGAGTACTATGATAATACCTAAACTCACTGGTAAATATCCTTTTAGAAAGACATCTTTTTTTGAATAATATATCGGACCCTTGAGCCCTTCCAAAGGCACGTCTACAGCCTTTAAAAGACTATTTATGATAACAGGAATGGCGGCAACTTTGGCTTCCCTTGTCTCGATGAGGGAGGTATCGCTCTTTGTCTCACCGGATTGTGTTTGTGATTCTTTGTAATATAAAATGGTAAGTTCAGGAATCTCAGGCGTCTTCTTTTTCCCCCCCAATTCATACAAAGAAAGGGTATAATTAATTAATATCTTTTCAATATTTCCTTCTGTCCGTTTTTCTATATCCTTTTTTAAAATATCAAGTGGGGAAAAATTCAGTTTTTCTAAGTTTTCCCATATTAGACGGACATTCTTTTCATGTCGTATAGTAAGGGCATAGTTGATCCGATCACCGATTGTGATGACGTCTCTATCTACCTTTCCTTCCACAAGTATTGGTACCTTTTTAATTGCAACGGGCGAGGAGGCGGCCTTACCTTCGGTCTTATCGACTTCATTCCTGTAAGAAAGAGTAAAAGAGGGAATGGAATATATACCTTCCCCTACGCTCGAAGGTAATGAAAGTGTATACGTAATTACGATGTAATCGTGTTCGTTATCAAAGATTTGGCGTTCTCCAATCGTTACACCTTCAATCTTAAATGGAGAGAGAGCGATTTTATCAACCCCTTCCAAATTCATCGTTATCCCCAACTTCCACAGAACCTGAACGGTCAGATGCAGCGTCTTGCCCGTGATTACCCTGTAATCGTCAATAAATGTCCAGATTTCAAGCGGTTTATCGGTCAGAACAAATTCCTGCGCCTTTTCTGCCTGCTCTTGAGTTTGGGGTTGCTCTTGTGCATTTACATGAATAGAACCGATACCTAAAAAAACGGCGCTCATGAACAAGCTAATAAAAATATATCTCATCGTCTCCTTCTCTCCCCTCTCCTGATGCGTCTGTCAAAATATTCCGAGATTTTTTTAATCCAGATTTCTTCGTCTTCCCCGTTAGATAGCGCAAGATGGTCTATGTTTAATTTTCTCAATAAAGCCAGGTACGGTTTTGTTTTTTTTAGTGTTGTTAAAATATCCAGGGATTTTATCGTACCAGTCTCTATATCCTGAACGGTCAGAAATCCCCTTGCCTCAGGTAAGTTCATTTCCATCTTATCTGAAATAACGATAGGGATTAATTCATGTAAATAAGATAATGTTTTAAGCGATTGTTCGTAATTATAAGGAGCTAAAAAATCTGACAGAATAAATACCAGCGCAGCCGACGGTATCTTTTCATTTAAAAATTTAAACGCAATATTTAAATCGGTGCGGTTGCTTCGCGGTGTTTCGAGTAAAATATTTTTTATATTTTTCAAAGCTTCTTTTTCTCCGGCCTTGGGTTGAATATAGTTTTCTATCCGATCGGTAAATGTAATAAAACCTATCTCATTGCCTGTTTCAGATGCGGCGTAAACAAGGAGCGAGAGAATGCTTGATTGAATATCTTCTTTGGTATTTATAAAAGAACCAAACTTCTCAGACCGGCTTTTATCAACAAGGAATATGATGGTTACCCGTTTATCCACTAATTTCATACGTACATGGAGTTTACCTGTCTTTGCCGTTGTCTTCCAGTCAACAGACCTGAGATCATCTCCGGGTTGATATTGTCGGAGTTCATCGAATTCCAAACCATGTGGAGCGTTCAAATAGCTGGAAAATGTTCCCTCAAAGAAGTTTCCAATCAACCGTTGTAAATAGAGCCTTATCCTCCTCTTCATCTGGTTTATTCCAATAGAGGGACACGGTGGAGTATTTTATCAATGATAGCGTTAGAATCGATGCCCTGGGACTCAGCCTCATGGGTAAGTATGATTCTATGCCTAAGGACTGGATAAGCCATTTTGTGAACATGGTCGGGTAATACCATATCCTCTCCGTGTATAAAGGCATAAACGCGCGACGCCTTCGCTAAAGCAATAGATGCCCTGGGTGATGCTCCATACATCACAAGATTTCTCAACTCACCATTACTTTCTTCGGGTCTCGTTGCCCTGACCAATCGTGTTATATATTTTACAATGGCAGATTCTTCATGCAAAGGTAACCATCCAGCAATAGTGTGTCTAAAAGAGAGCAATTCTTTCTGATTTAAAACAACGTCTAAACCAACCTCCTTGTCCCGGATTTGCCTTTCTGTAATTTCTCTTTCATCTCCATACGACGGATAACGCACATTTAGTTTAAACATGAATCGATCTATTTCAGCCTCGGGTAATAAATACGTACCTGATATCTCAATGGGATTTTGAGTTGCCAGCACGAGAAATAATTTCTCTAAATGATAGGTCTCCCGGCCAATAGTTACTTGTTTTTCCTGCATCGCCTCGAGAAGAGCGCTTTGCACCTTTGCAGGCGCGCGGTTAATTTCATCCGCAAGTAATAAGTTAGTAAAAACAGGGCCTTTTTGTATTCTGCTTTTCCTTGATTCCGGGTCCCACATTTCAAACCCTGTTATATCGCCTGGAATAAGGTCAGGCGTAAATTGTACCCTTTGAAATTTTGCATCCAGTACACGGGCAACAGTTTTTACCGTAATGGTCTTTCCAAGCCCCGGATAACCTTCGAGCAGGATGTGGCCATCAGACAGGAGAGCAACGATAATGGCTTCGATCATCTCTTCCTGACCTACAATGACCTTCCCAACTTCCTTTTTTATCTTTTCAACTTTTTCTTTAATAAAGGCACTTTCGTTCTTCATTTTTATCTGTGGTTTCACGATTTTCATTAACCCCCATTACGGTGTGTCAAGCCATTGCTAAATGCAGATGACTTAATGCGAGAAAAACTACATCTCTATAGGTTATTTTCAGCCAATACTTAAAATTTGAAGCTTATTGCGAAATTATATATTTTCCTTTTTTTGTTTACAAGTATTTTTATTTCTTAAAAAATTATATTGACAGTAAATTTGAAAATGTGTATATATTTGGAATTTGAAAGCATAAATAACTATTAATGTTAAAATTATATTCATTTACCATAATCACCTATTTATTAAGAAAGGGGTTTGAAAATGTCATTTTCAAAACCAAATGCATCGGCGGCAACACGTACAAAAAATAGAACACCTAATGACAGGACGCC
>JANLHY010000237.1 GCA_024653795.1 Candidatus Brocadiaceae bacterium
ACATTCCTTTTGATTGGTCAACGTTGATAAATTCAAGCTACGAGTCAAAATCTATTAGTATAATCAGGAGACATCACCCCCTCCCTAAATTGAAAAAACCTTCCTTCTTCATATGGTTTAGTTAATACACTTATTTGGGAAAATCATGATACACCTTACTATAGTTAGGTGTCAATAAAATAATTACCGTATCATAATACAGGATATGGAATCAAATATTAGATTGAAGTTTGGTATGAAAATTAAGAAATTGCGGAGGAAATGCGGGTACACTCAAGAAAAACTTTCTGAGCTAACTAATATTGACTACAAATATATTCAAAGGATAGAAGGTAAGAATCCACCTGCCGTAAAAATTGATACTATTGAAAGATTTGCCAGCGCTTTCAAGGTAAAACCTTCTCAACTACTTGAGTTTTAATATCAAATACCAGAAAATGGGGAAATTCTGGGGACACCATACTTAATTACTGACTTCCAAATTACATCTTGGTGTCCCAAGATTTGTGATTTGTAGTCCCCAGATTTATATGTAGATTTATGGATTTGTGCCTCCCCTTATCATGCCTCTATACCCTATTTTTCTAACATGGTTATCAATTCATCCTTAGACATAAGTATCGATAGGGTCACCTTCATTGTTCAATTATTAAGTGGAAATCATTGACCTGATGAATAAGGGACATGGAGTAATGAGTAATTAATAACGAAGTATGATGTATGATGAATTACATGAAGAAATGGGAGATGTCCGTTATGGAAAAACAAATTTCTATTTTAAAAGGAAGATAACTATGGTATGATAACACCATCATGAAGCATTACAAAGGGACAGAGTATCCATACAAATTTCAGGGATTAGATAAACTTTGGAAGGATTTTATGCATGATATCGAGCAACTTACGGAGGAAGGCTATGAGGGTTAGAAACATAAAAATAGCAATCAAATCAGATGCAGAACTTTTTAACGAAATTAAAGAAGTGTGTGAAAAACTGGAGAGGGGTGAAAAGG
>JANLHY010000238.1 GCA_024653795.1 Candidatus Brocadiaceae bacterium
CGAGCGACGAGTAAAACGTCACCTGCCACAGAAATGAATAACATATAACAAGAAATAATTAATGAAAAAGTAAGAGGATGAGTGAGATCAAAAAACACTAAAACTTTTTTCATTTGTTGTTATATGTTATTCATTAAAATCAAACCTTAAGAGAAGCCATTTATATAACGGAAGAATTGTAATTTCAGCGCCGTTGATCGAATCGCTTCCTTCCTCGTCTTCGGTAAGGATAGTTTCTTCTCATTAATTCCAGAAATACCAGATTTTCATATATATGGCCGATAATACAGGGGCTGTTTCTTTGCAAATACGGCTTCTTGCGCTTGACCATTTGTGATCATGCGGTTTTTCCGCTGTATTGCTGCAACCATATGTTATTAATCTTTTGCGCCTCATCTATGACCAATAACTGGTTGGTTCCCACAAAAGATAATAATTTTTCAATAGACTGGCTGCTTAAATAGTTCTGGACAGTAATGTCCTCTCCACTCACAAACAGATATCTTAAGTTCACATCTTTCAAAAATTCATTAAGCAGAGTGGTCTTGCCGCAACGGCGTGGGCCATAAACAACAATCACTTTATTATGATTACCACTGATGATTTATCATTATTTATCCTTTTTCCGAAATAAGGTTCTCAATTCGCCGTACTCCTCGGTGAAACCCAACAGGAATATGAAAAACAGATAGACCGCCGCCGTAATTATTGTAACTGCCGAAAGGTATATAAATGACTGCATCCTGATGGGCATGCTCTTGAGGGTCTCTATTTCCAATGGAACCGGCAGCCAGATAGTCGGCAATACAGATGCTACCGAAAATACCGCCGGCAGCAGGAACAGTTTTAGAATCCGTATATTCGGAACATTTAGTTGTTTGTTAAATTTTACCACAAAAAACATGCTGCCTATGATAAGGGATATAAGTGAAGAAATGACAGCGCCGTGAAGTCCCCACTGCCTTATCATAAAGTAACTTAGAATAGCGTTGATTATACTGTAGAGAATGCCACTCTGCATTTCATACTTGGGAATGCCGATACCCCTTGACATCAGACGACCAACTCCCCCTATCAAATAGATGGAGAATCCTGCTATCAAAAATCTGGCTGCAGTAGCAGCAGGTTCAAAGCCTTCCTTCCCCATCCACAACTTCACCAGCGGCTCGGCATGAAACACCACTATAGTCGTTATCGGCGCTATCACTAATGCAATAAGTCTTGTCCCTCTTATGTACAGCTTTCTGATTTCTTCCTTTTGTCCTACGGCATTCAACTGTGAGGTTACGGGAACCAATATGTTCAACACAACTGC
>JANLHY010000722.1 GCA_024653795.1 Candidatus Brocadiaceae bacterium
GCAAGAAAAAAAATTAACGTGGACATGATTATCCAGAACGCAAGTATCGAGAATCGAGCAGATGTGACCTTTACGGTGCCGAGAAGCGATTTACGACTAGCCCTGGAAACTGCGGAGAAGATCAAGAATGACCTCGGCGCTAAAGAAGTCCTTCACGACAGCAAGATTGCGAAGCTTTCGGTCGTGGGGATCGGTATGCGGAGCCATTGTGGCGTAGCCGAGAAGATGTTCAGCGTCCTGGCAGAAGAAAAGATTAACATCCAGATGATCAGCACCTCGGAAATAAAAATCTCCTGTGTCATTGACGATGCTCATGCCGATCGTGCCCTGCGGGCTGTCCATACGGCATTTGGGCTTGATAAAGTGCAAAAAGAGGAGGTTGTTAAAGTTTGAATTAATCCCCCTTAGAAAAGGGGGAGATGAGGGGGTTGTCTGTACTACCCTTCATTTTGAAGTTCTTGAGTTGTTAGGCAAGGACAAACAAAGTTTGTCCTTGCCACCCTGAAACACGCTTAAAAAATGAAAATTCCTATACAATTAAAATACTCACCGCGCGCAATTGCACATGGTTTTCCCGCTACAATGCGGACAGGTTTGATGTCCTCTGGTTATGTATAAAATATAAACAGTATCAGGAGGAAAATAGATGAAAAGAGAATACGATTTTTCCAAAGGTGAGAGAGGTAAGTTTTATCGTCCAGATGCAGAATTGTACCTCCCTATTTACATCGAGCCGGATATGATGGAAGTGCTGAGGAAATTTTCAAAGAAAAAAGGGGTTGAGGTTGCGACAATAGTAAATGAGTGGATAAAAAAAGACATAGCCATAGTAGAAACAATAACAAAATAACACATAACAAATCACTCCACAGGATGCGGCGAAACAACTGCCGCACCTGTGAGTTTAGTCGTTGGCATAATTGAATCTCCTTTATTTTACACGAGCTGAGAAAGACGCCAAACGCCGAGCTAACCGGCGTGCAGCTTTTTTACACGTCCGGTTGAGCGTTTTGTTAGGCGTGTCGTTTTTTGCGCAAGCTTTATCAATGACAGAAGTGCAGTATTAACGGCTTCTTCGTTTGGAAAAGCCTCAGCAACTTCCGGTTTAAGAATAATAACATTTGATGACTCACGCAGGCGATTTGCATATTTACCACGCACCAAAGGGACTGTGAAGTCTGAACGTTTATACTCCGCACGTAATTCATCTTTTTCTGTTTGTTTAACCTTCTTCATAAATTTTTCGCTCTCCTTTGCCCGCTATGCGAGCGCTTATAATTCGTATAGTCTCGCCTCGCTCGGTGTGTGCGACCACTAATAACCGACCTCGTTCCGAAACGCCGAAAGTAATGTATCTAAATTCGCCAATAGAATGATCTGGGTCAGC
>JANLHY010000730.1 GCA_024653795.1 Candidatus Brocadiaceae bacterium
TATTGAAGAAGAGACAAAAAAACTTACCGAAAGGAAAGTTGAAGGAGAGGTTGAGAAGTTACTTAAATTATAAACTTTCAGCCACGAATGGACACAAATTGTAATGTTTACAAATCCATTATACCTTATAAAAGGCGTCTTTGGCAGAACCTTTTATATCATTCCTCAACGGCCTGAGCGCATCCAGATTGAGATTACTAACCGTTGTAACTACACATGCGGCATGTGTCCGCGGGAATCCTTTAACCTGCCCGAAAAAGATATTTCACCCGGCCTATTTAAGAAAATTATCGACAGGCTTGCCCCTTTCTCCGAAAAGGGGCTGGAAACACCATATAATATTACCCTTACCGGGTGGGGAGAACCTTTACTGCATCCCGCACTCATGGACATGATTGTCTATACAAAAGACAAAGGGCATAATGTGGGGGTAACGACCAACGGCTTGTTACTGGCTCCATGTATTGATAAATTTATCGAGAAGGCATTGGATAAACTTACTATTTCTTTAGATAGTGTTGAGGAAGGTAGTGAGGTAGTAGAAGGCCATCCCTCAAGTAAAGTGGCGCAGAAAAATATCGAATCCCTCATCCGATATCGGGGTGATAAGAAAAAACCGATTATTACTGTTCAAATAACTATGCACGGCAAAAAGCAATGTCTGGAGACGGTCAAATATGCTGGAGAGGTAGGAGCTGACCGTGTATATTTAGTACGATTAAACATACCATTCGGCATGAATAGCTTTAAAAGACCTAATCTGGAAGAAGAATTGGAAATCTATAAGGAGTCTGAAGAGATAGCCAAAAAATACGGGTTGCAGGTTGACAATAACTTCACAGCATTTGACAATCAATTACTTCGTACTATGTATAAAAAACTGCGTCCCATGATGTATCGGTCTGATAAATATTGTCCAAAACCTTACGATTATTTATATATTAACATCGATGGCAAGGCAACCCCATGCTGTGATCTTCCCAGATATGAAGTCGGCAATGTGCTGAAGCAAAGCATCGATGAAATTTGGCATGGCGAAAATATGCAATATTTTCGCGAACACCAGAACGACGTTTGTGGCACGTGTGATGCATTAAGGCTGAAGCACTTAAATTAGTAAGGATAACTTAGTATATGATTAAAAATAAGATACTTTTAGAGCAGTTTGAGCAGGAGTTGGTAAAGAAAAACAGACCCGATTATCATCAGAATATGGAAATCTTTGAGGGAATGTATAAGGAGGCAGTTTATCTTAAGGCAATTCCTATGATAGACCCTCTGGAAGGGATACAGGTTGATATAAAAATTGCAAGAGTAATCAACAGTGTTTAAGGAACTTATTGAACGAATCGCTATAAGTGTAGACAAGGAAGGGATTCCTTACATGATTATAGGAGGACAGGCAGTTCTTCTGTCCGGTGAACCGAGATTTACAAAGGATAAGATGTAAGCAACTAAGGAATAAGGAGCGAATAGTGAAGACATCAGCAAAAATTATTTTAATAATAGTGCCTCTTTTATTGTTTACTGTGCCTACTAACGCCCAGGAGACCTAGTGGAACGAATTAAATTCTCGAGCCGCTACACTTTATCAACAAGGGCGATATTCAGAAGCGGTCAGCGCAGCTAAATAAGCATTGGAAATTGCTGAAAAGACATTTGATCCAAACCATCCCCATGTGGCGTCATCCCTTAACAATTTGGCGGAATTATATAGAGTCCGGGGTAAGTATGCCGAAGCCGAGCCACTTTACAAGCGGTCATTGGCAATACGGGAAAAGGCGCGTGGGCCAAATCATCCCAATGTGGCAAATGTGTTGGAGAATATGGCAGAATGTTACAAGAAGATTGGAAAGGATGACGAAACAAAAAGATTAGAAGAACGCGCAAAAAGAATTCGTTCAGAAAATAAGTGATGGCAACTCGTACAACAGAGGATAAGAGGGAAACCAAAGGTTTTCTAGTATTATAAAGGACACGATGTTAGGTTAAAAATAAAGCTCCAAGAATTAATGTCGACGAGAAAGTACGTTTTGGCAAACCTGTCATTGCTGGGACACGAGTTCCTGTTGATCTTATCCTCGGTAAATTGGCAGGGGGAATGACTTACGAAGAAGTTATGGTTGAGTATGAGATTACACGCGAGGATATACTGGCGACTCTCGATTATGCAGCCAAGACATTGGCAAGTGAAGAAATCAGGGCAGTAAGTTAACCTACCGTAGTGTTAATTATTCGTTGGAGGTTTGTTGGATATGAGAAAATTAGCCACTTTTGAAATAATTGAAAGAGAGATAGAAAAACTTAAACCTCAGGATCAGTTAAAATTGGTTGAAAGGCTTGCACATCAATTAAGAAAGACCGGACTAGCCACAAAAAAGGAACTTGACTGGAATAAACTTTATGGGCTAGGAAAAGGGTTATGGAAGGGAGAGGATGCTCAGAAACACATTAACTGCCTACGACAATAATAAGGGAGACAATAATACATGGAAACTTTAATGATAGACGAAAAACTTCATAATCTAATAAATGAGCTAGAGTTCAAAGATGCTAAAGAGGTAATAAAAGATTCTTTGATTACAGAGATTCTTTACAGGATTTCAAAGTTTTCAGAAGAGGTAGAGCGTTTCAAAAACAAATATGGCAAAAATTTAATGGAATTCAAAAAAGAATACGAGTCGGGATTGGAAGATTTTAGAAAGTATGATGATCTTATGGCATGGGAATTTGCCCAACAGGGGAAAGACTACTGGAATAAAAAACTGGAAGAGTTAAAGTGTGTTTTATAAGCTTATAGAAGAATTCTCTGATATTATTGTTAGTTACAATGTCTTTGAATACAAACGATACGGTTCTGCCGTATCACTTGTTGCCAAAGTTGAATTCAAAAATAACTCTTTGTTGTATGTCAAAGATTACTTATTTCTGGATGGGAAACGAAAATATTCCTATCACTGGCAAGATGCCAATGGTAGTTTAATAACACGCTGGGATAATTCTCCACATTATAGAGAAGTAGCTTCATTTCCACATCATAAACATTTGCGAAACAATGTTGATGAATCAAAAGAAAGAACCCTTAAAGATATACTAAAGATCATAAGAGACACTATTCATAATTAATTTGATATAATGTCGTAGAGTGTACTTACTATACAATTATAATAAATTTTCTAAAGACAACAAAAAATATGAAAATTACTTTTCTTGTACCACCTCCCATTGACGGGAAGATACCTGAGCGGGTTGCGGGTTGTGCCTATCTGCTTTATTATGTCCCGAACATCTTTCTTCTCAGCGCAGCTGCCGTTTTGGAAAAAGCAGGCTATGAAGTGCGATATATAGAATCCACCATTAAAAAGTGGGACCAAAAACAATTTCGTGCATTTTTGAGGGAAAACCTGAGCGATGCTTACTGCTTCTATTCCGTCAATCTCTCCCAGAAGACGGATATGCAGGCACTCAAAGATATACGTGAAATACGAGGTAATGTGTCAGTTGTATTTTTCGGGCCCGCACCCTCTGACAGACCGGCAGAATTTGTAGTGGATGGAAATACCTATGTCGTCAGGGGTGAGCCTGAATACACGATGCTTGAGTTGGTGAAGGCACTTGAGGCCAAATCGAATATCAACGGTATAAAAAGCGTATCCTTTAGAAATAAAAGTGAAACTCATATAAGCCACGGACTTATGAAAAATACCCCTCCTCAATCCTCCCCTTCGCAAGGGGGGGAAGGGGGGGTGGAAAATACATTCTCAGATGAAATTATCCATAATGCTAACCGGGAACCGATAGAAGACCTCGACTCACTACCTTTTCCAGCACGACATCTCCTGGAAGAAAGGGATGTTTATTACAATCCAAAGTTAGGGATGCGCCCCTTTGCAGCTGTTTGTACTTCAAGGGGATGTTCATATAGGTGTATCTATTGCGTCCCCTCTTCCCTGAGCTTTTCAAGGGAACTTGAATACAAACATCATTTAGGCAAGAAGCCTCCGGTGAGAAAGCGGTCATCTGAAAATATTATTGAGGAATTTAAATTGCTAAAATCCCAGGGTTATAAGGCCGTGAATGTGCAGGATGACCAGTTTGTGTGGGGCGAAGAGCGGACAATCAAAATTTGTGAAGGTATCAAAGACATGGGCATTGTGTGGGGCTGCTCTGCAAGATCAGATCATCTGACCGAACCTATTGTGAAGGCAATGGCTGCGGCACACTGCAAGTTTATTGATCTCGGCGTTGAGTCTTTTAATCAGAAAATTCTGGATTATGTGAAGAAAGATATCGACGTCAAGAAAAATGAAGAGGCTATTAAACTGGTGAAAAAATATGGGATATCTGCCAAGATCAATATTATGTTTGGGGCATCACCGATGGAGACAATGGATACCATCAAAAAGAATATGGAAGAGGTTAAAAGGTTAAAGGTAGATCAGGTCATGTATAACATTGCCAACCCTTTCCCTGGTACGGAATTTTACAAGATTGCCAAAGAAAATAAACTCTTTGTTTACGGAGACTATAAGCCCGTCAATGTGGCAAAGGAAGCCAATATTGCCTATCCACATCTCGGCAAGACGGATCTTGAAAAGGCTGTGCGCCGGGCCAACTTTGAATTCTTTCTGACACCTCGTTTTGTTCTGAAAAATATACGACGATTGGGGTCGCTGGACTCCTTAAAAGCCATGTTTAGAAAGCTCTTTTAGAAATGAAAATATTTTTCTCCGTGTTCCCTGTCTGCGTGCCCCGCACAGGCAGGTCGGTGACCTCTGTGGCAAAGGTGTATTTCAGATGAAATTTTCTATCCTAGTTCCAGCGTATAATGAAGAACAATCTATCTCTTCTTGTCTGAATTCCCTTATTTCAGTTGTCTATGACGATAAAGAGATTATTGTTATTGATGATGCTTCGACCGATCATACGGTTCAGACAGTTGAAAAATTTCTGGGCAAAGATGTAATTTTAGTTAGGCGGGAAAGGAATGGAGGAAGGGCTGCTGCCTTAAACTCCGGGTTACAACGAGCTACTGGCGATGTTATTATCACAACGGATGCTGATACTGTATTGCCTTCAGATTGGTTACAAAGGTTTAAATCGTGTTTTGAGCAACAGGGTGTCGTTGCAGTGGGAGGGGCATATCAGGCTTATAACAAAGATAAATCGCTGGTAAATGCAACCAGCATTTTAGATCAAATATTGAATGGGGTATTTAGGAAATCGCTGGTTCCCAATAAGCTGTCAGGTGTAAACTCTGCCATCTGTAGAGACGTTCTGTTGGATTTAGGCGGTTTTAATGAAAATTCGTGGTGGAGTGAGGATTCCGAGTTAGGCTGGAACTTGAAGAGAACAGGGAAAGTTGTTTACGATCCTGACAATGTAGTAAACACCACATATCCTGACACATGGTCGGACATCTGGAAGAGAAAGTTTTATTGGGGATATGCAATGGGCCTGAAGTTTCGGGAACAGATGCCATTCAATGTAAAATTATGGCTGCGCCCCCTGATATTTATGGCGCTATTTATAAGTCTTTTGACGTTTTT
>JANLHY010000732.1 GCA_024653795.1 Candidatus Brocadiaceae bacterium
TCACGTAGGGGCTGAAAATTTTCAGCCCCTACCATTAATTTCAAAATAATCAATAAATACCTATGGATGATAACAAAGAACAAGAAGAAATAAAGATTCGTAAGATGATTACGGATTATGCGGCCCACAGCCCCTATAAGCTAAATCCGGATACGAAAACTGTCGATAGAGTAGTAAAGGGGTTGGTGATGCGCAAGATCAAATTCGGGTACGCATACTGTCCGTGTCGGTTGGTTATGGGAGATCCAGAAAAAGATAAAAAGATCATTTGCCCGTGTGTCTATCATGTTGAAGAGATTGAACGCGACGGGGAGTGTCACTGCCAACTTTTTGTGGGCAACAAAAAAGGCGAACCGCAGAAGGTCTAGTACAATATAAAGCAACAACTTTTTACACCACTAAGACACCAATTTTTTGTAGTAGAGACAGGTTTTAAACCTGTCTCTACTGCGTCCCTGGTGACTTTGTGGCTATTCTGAAATTTCTGAACATTAAATTACATAAGGAGAATTACTCATGTCTGAAGATGTAGTTGTACTCACAGATGCAAATTTTGATGCAGAGGTTACAAAATCCAATATACCTGTATTGGTAGATTTCTGGGCAGCATGGTGTGGGCCATGCAGACAACTTGCACCCGTAATAGACGAGCTAGCAAAGGAATACAAAGGAAAGGTCAAGATTGGAAAACTTGACACAGAAGAAAATAATAACACCCCCGCAAAGTTTGGTATTACGGCAATACCCACAATTATCGTATTCAAAAATGGACAGGCAGTGAATAAGATGGTGGGGGTGAAATCGAGGAAAGACTTAAAGGCGGCGTTAGACGCACAATTAAAATAATTATATAATAGTTCACCACCGAGGCCGCAGAGAACACGGAGAAATAAGAGAAAATGAGGGATTGTACTTAGTTTTATCTCTTTTCCATTACCATTACCATACCTCTGCGAACTTTGCGTTCTTTGCGGTGAGTTGAACTGTTACATAATTATTGCATTCCCAAGAGATCACGGAGCTTGGTCGATATATCATCACTCTTCATTAACGTTTCACCCACCAAGATTGCATCGACTCCTTCTTTCATTAGTTTTTCTACATCCGCTCGTGATTTGATGCCGCTCTCGCTTACCACAATCTTTTCGGCTGGGATTATGGGTCTCAGCCGAAGTGTTGTTCCCAGGTCAGTCTTAAACGTTGCAAGGTCTCGATTGTTTATCCCGATAATATGGGCGTTTGTCTGCAAGACCTTCTTTAACTCTGTCTCCGAATGGACTTCTACCAGGCAATCCATCCCCAGTTCCCCTGCCAGGTCTAAATAACGTTGCATTTCCTCTTTGGAAAGAAGTGCGGCAATGAGCAGTATGGCATCTGCCCCTGCCGACCGTGCCTCGTAGATTTGATAAGCATCGATAATAAAATCCTTCCGCAGGATGGGTAAATTTACCGACTTTTTCACTTCGGTTAAATAAAACAGGCTGCCCTGGAAGAATTCTTCGTCCGTGAGGACTGAGATGGCTGCCGCGCCACCAGTTTCATAAATACGGGCAATTTCGACAGGATTAAAATCTTCTCTGATAATACCCAAAGACGGAGATGCTTTTTTTATTTCCGCTATTATTCGAATATTAGTATCGGATTTCAGCGCTGCACCAAATGACCTTGTACTTTGTCTTTTTTTTATTTGTTCTTTCATTGTCTCAACAGAAATGCGTTTTTTATTTTCGGCAACCTCACTTAATTTATGTTTGTAAATCTCATCCAAAATGGTCATGAGTGTTTTTTCCTCAATAAAAACCGAATAAAACGGTTATCCCTGTCAGGAAAGGTATTTGTTGCAATGAGCTCATGCATGGAAGGAATAGACTGGATGAGACGGAAAGAAACCCATGCGCATAATACAAATCTTAAAGTCAGGTACGAAGTATGATGAGCTAAGAGCCTGAAAAGGAAATTACATGAGAGAATTAGAAACAGCGCCATTGCTGCATAGAAGCAGTATTTATAACGGTAGCGGATGCCGTACCCAAGACCCATCATAAACAGTCCTATCATAATATATCCGAATCCGTAGCCGCGGTGGGCAAGACTTTGACTGATAGTAAGCGCAAGGATACTCAAAATGATACCCAGGATGCCCAGAAATATCACCAGGTTTGCCACCTTGCCAACACGTTGAACATGATTCATTGGAGATTTCTCGTTCATTTATTAAATTCTTCGAATAGCATCAATAATAATTAAGACGCCAAAAACAATGAATATACTTGTTGAAACATATTTTATTAATTTCTCGGGAAGTTTTTTCCCGGCAATAATACCAACAACTATTGCAATCCCATCAGCCGCAACCATGCCAAACGTCGATCCCAACCAAACTCCCAGGAATGAATGATATTGAGCGGCAAGTGAGATTGTCGCTAATTGTGTTTTATCGCCAAGTTCCGCCAGAAAAAAAGCAATAGCAACTGTCGCTATAGGGCCTAATTTATTACCCTTTTTTCCCTTCTCATTACAGGTGTCACCTCTTAAAGTCCAGATGCCAAATCCTATAAAGGAAAGCCCAATTAAAATCTTCAAATAGAATAAGGGAATGAACGCACTCACTTTCTCACCAATTATTACAGAAAATAAATGGATTACAAGCGTTCCAATAAAAATACCCAACAAAACCTTTATTGGTTTATACTTTGTAGCAAACGAAAGAGCCACTAATTGGGTTTTATCACCCATCTCTGCGATAGCAATGAGAAAGAAAGACGATGCAAAACTTAACATTTACCTACCCTTGACGTTAAGAAATTTCAATGTTTCGATGTAGGGGTTGAAAATCTTCAACCCCTACGCGCAGTATCCAGGAAAAGTTGCCGAAGGCCTAATTTAAATAAAAAGCCTCCTGCATTTGAAAGGAATGCAGGAGGCTTTTGAAAACAATCCGTCTAGAAAAAGGCTTCTTAGTGGTGTTCCTCTTCCACGATAAATTCTACGGCATCATTGTAAGAATCTTTTCTATACCCAAATAAAGATACCACTGTTCCCGCAGCAAGCCCTGTTATCCATGCAACAATAAAGGTGACAAATACACCTTTGATTTGTGATCCTGGCACAACGTTCTCGGCAATGAAAATAGCTGCTAAACCACCCAACATACCAGGCATACCATGGAGATTGTGAACACCACAAGTATCAATACCTTTTAAGGCCTTCTGAACACGCGGTTGAATGATAGAGAAACCAATCACACTTAAAATACCAGCGATGACACCCAATACCAAAGAAGCCTGCGGCGTTGTATGGGCACAGGAAGAACCAATTACTACGCCACCTGCAAGGGTTGCATTGGCCATATCTTCAATAGCGATCTTTTTCCTGATCAGCGCGCTTGCAATGTAGGTAGCCACCGTTGCTCCACACAGTGAAAGAATTGTGTTTACAGCAGCCGTAGGCATCCTTGATATCTCAGCCGGCGCCGCACAGAATGATGGCCAGAATATCCACAACATCATACTTCCCAGCATCGAGAATTGATTGCTGATCTTATCTGATTCTATTTTTTTATTAAAGTCTTCGCTTGTGGTCATTCGCACAATCACGCCTAATCCGAAATACGCTCCAAACTGGTGAATAACGATAGAACCACCTGTATCAATGAGTTGCCCCTTTGGGATAATCCCCATACCATTGTCTAACATAATCCATTCGTTCATCATATAGGATGGAACGAATATCAATGCCATAATAATATATTGGGACATCTTCAGCCTGCCCAGGAATGCGCCTGTGGCAATCAATATACTCGCCGCACAAAATTCGGCAAGGATCAACCGATCCATCTTTAACTCGGCCGGTTCCCCAAAAATACCCATTCTCTTGAGAAACATGTAATAAGGAATAACGATACTTACCGCAATATAGGTTGCGGTAACAGCGCCATAACCATATCTTCTCACGAAGACCATTAAAAATCCAAAACCGATCATCAACATAGCCATAACATGTATGGCCTTGCCGTATTTCGCTAATTCAAGAAAGTCTTCAATGGCCGTAGCCACTTCACCTGTAACTTCGGCTTTGTGGGAAGCAGGCTCGGCGCCAGCTTTTGAATGCGATTCCGCCGTATTACCGGCAAGGAGAATACTATGGCTTCCGGGATTTACATCCGATGCGTTCTCTACCGACGACCATGAATTCCAATCGTGCTGGACATCATTCAATGCGACCAATGGTTGATCCACCGAACGATTTTCCAATTCATTCCCTATCGCTTCGGCCCCACTGGCGGTATTTATCCCCCCCAGCAAAGGGAAGCACAAAATACCCATGCACATAACGACGTACAACTTCAAAAACCTTTTTATCGCCATCTTGTTTTGCCCTCCTTTTCTAATAATATTTATGAGATTAGTACATCACGCATAAATTCCAGTATATTTATTCGGAGTAATAAATTAAAGTAAATTAATATTTCAGTGGATATATATATTCCATTTGATTGGAAATATCAAGTGAAAAGTTGCGCGTTTTATTTACCCATTAACTGCGTCTTTTTGAACTCATAATCTTCATCGGAGATAAGACCCTGCTCTCTCAATTCATTAAGCTCTGATAACTTGTCGTCTTCAATCTCTTTTTTAGAAAGAGCAGGAACATGGCCTTGTGGTTGTGGACTAGAAAGTTCATTAAGCTTATGTTTGTAATCTTCTTCCGTAATAAGCCTTTCACTGTATAATTCTTTAAGCTCTTTTATCCTTTCATCTTCGCTTTTATATTTAACGGTATTTTTGGACGGCATTGAAGCAGGTTTTCTTTCCGTTTTGTTTGTGAATTTACTTTTCTTACTTTCGTAATCCTCTTCGGTAATTAAGCCCTCTTGCCTCATTTCTTCTAACATCTTCAACTTGTCATCATCACTTTGCTGCATTTTCTCTTCTGTTTCGACCTCACGCACTGCAGGCTCAGTCTCTCCAGGCAAACTTGGTGTATTCAATAGTGTGTCTTGATCTTCATAAGAAACATTTTCATCTGCTGGAATATGTTCCTCC
Source organism: Candidatus Brocadiaceae bacterium (assembly GCA_024653795.1). GTDB lineage: Bacteria > Planctomycetota > Brocadiia > Brocadiales > Brocadiaceae > Wunengus. Next base: position 5,046 of record JANLHY010000732.1, read on the forward strand.
TCCATTGGAATGTGCTCCTCCTGTTCTACTATGGGTTCTTCTTCTATTTGTGGCTTCTTTTTCATAGGAGCTTTGGGTTCAGGTAATTCACCAATGTCCATGCCCTTAATAAGGGCATCCTTCTTTTCCTCGTACTCTGAAGCAGAAATCGCCCCTTCTTCTTTGAGTTCCAGTAATTTCGTAAGTTTTTCGTGCAAATCGCTGATATTTATTGTGGGTTCTTCGGCGGGTGTCACCGTCTTTTTTGATTTCTTTTTTCCCTCTGAGGGAGACGATTTCTTGGCAGTAACCGAAGTCTTTTCATTCTCGCCCTCCGTATTCAATTCATCCGGAACAGGCGCTTTTACCTTCTTTTCAGTTACCTTCTCTGATTTCACCACTGGCTTTTTTTCTTCCTTAGCTCTTGTTTCATTAACAATTGAGGTATCCTTTTCTTCCGTAACCTTTTCAGTCTTTTTCATAGCAAGTCTTTTTTCTTCACTTTTAACCCGATCTGCCTTTCTTTTCTCCTTGATTCTTTTTTCATCCCTTCCGTCAAAGGGGGGAGAGAAAATGGAAACAGCCACAAAGGGTTCGCTACCCGTATTGAGGAAATTGTGCACGGTCTTCGCGGGAACCTGTAAGATAGAACCTGGTTTCACCATATATCGGGTGCCATCAAGGGTGGCAATACCACTCCCCTTTTTTACATAGACAACCTCATCATGCCGCTTGTGGTAATGGGAACGCAGTTCCCCGTTTTCACGGACTTGAACAAGGTGCATGCTTGAATTTTTGTTCTCACCCACGTCGGTAATTTTTACTTCTTCACCTTTGCCAAGTGGATTTTTTTCGGCAACCTCTTCAATATTTTTTACCGTAGAGGAATATACCTCCGGAAATTTCGTAGGATGTTTTAGAGATTCTACGAAATTGGCTGGATAATACCTTACCGTTGTACAACCAAGAAAGGCCAGTGACAGGAGGGTAAATACAAAACGCAGAATAGTTCTAATAGTGTTCATTAATTATGATAGCGTATCGCTAATTTTTAGAGTTTTCCTAAAAGATGTATTCGATGACATACCGCCTTATTTACGGCTGATTTTAATGCATCGTTTTGTATTAAAACAAAAGATATATGGTATTGCAAGTGCGTATTTAAAATGCTTGAGATATTATCAGGAA
>JANLHY010000738.1 GCA_024653795.1 Candidatus Brocadiaceae bacterium
TTCCGTGAACTTAAGACAAATTTCACCTCGTCAGATTTTGTCAGATAATTAATATTCTGCCAGTTCATGAAATGACTCATATTGCTGTCGGGGCATTTGATATCCATGATTTTAATAGCTTCTTGAGGAATTGTGCGGATATCGTAGCTCCCGTTCGTTTCGACTAAAACAGTATAATATTTATTCATTAACTCTTTGATCAGCAGAGGTGTGTCCTTATTCAACAGCGGTTCACCTCCAGTAACACAGACTATTTTTGTCTTGAATCCTGCAATGCATTCAAGAATAGTACTCAAGGACATTTCTTTCCCATCTTCATAAGCGTAAGTGGTGTCGCAGTAGCTACAGCGTAAATTACAACCTGTTATACGTATGAAGGCGCAAGGCAGGCCAGCATAAGATGTCTCTCCTTGAATACTCTTAAAGATCTCATTAATTTTCATATCAAAAGCTCAGAGTAAAAACATTGGTAAAAGTCACAAGCTTAATTTTATTAAATATCGTAAAGCAAAGCAAGAGGGAGCTCAGTAATACGGTATATTTAAATTATGAAAATATTTATTGAATAATTTCATTAATTATGAGATATTATGTTCAAATAAAATTTTAGATGCTTCGCCCAGCTCAAAATTAGCATTATGGAACAATGAGATGGGCTTCATTCTGAAGGAACAAAGCAATTGAAGAATCTCAAGTATTGAAATTACTAAACATTAAAATATAAATAGTAACCTGCGGGTATTTTCGAAACAAGAAAGGGAGGAATTATGGCAACAATATTGAGAGAAGATATTTTACGTAGGAAAAATAAGGAGGCCAGTAGCAAAGCAAAGGTTGATAAAATAATGAACACGATAGCAGCACCAACTGTACCAATAAACCTGCAAAAAGCGGAGGTTAAAGAAAGCAAACCAACATCAGAAACTATTAAACCTGCAGAAAGTACCGCAAGACAGTATCTCTTTAGTAGCGAAATATTAATAGAAGGCGAAAGTGTATCAGAACTTGATGATCTCAGAAATAGGATTGTAAAAGAATTAAAACCCTCAAGCGAAATAGAATCAATTCTTGTGGATCGCATCGTTTCTAGTATTTGGCGATTGAAACGGTGTTTGAAGATTGAAAGCCAGGTAATAGAGTTTGAGTCGTCTTGCATACAGGAGTACGAGCAAGGATTTTTTAGGACTAGAAAAAGGACAAATAAAGAACTGTCACAGTTAAAGGCCTTAAAAATAACTGAAGGTAAAAACAGGCTTGAGGAATTATCTAAATATGAGACCATTTTAGAAAGACAAATATATAAGGCATTAAGTGTACTGGATAAACTCAGACAACATGGATCAACATCAGAAGAGAGGGCGCCAAGGAAGACAAAATAGGTGTGTTGCGTTTTGATGACAATGACTATTAGGAATACAGAACCAAAAAGACACGAATATCCAGGAATTGGTAAAGTTGCTCTGGATTGTAACATAATATATATTATCAGACGTTGTAAATTTAGTTGGTTGCACTACTCCCCATTTTCATGAGGACATGTCTGCCTATGAAATTTTTGCAGTTGTGATGAATGACGAATGAAAATTCCTACCATTCTGAAGGAGCAAAGCGACTGAAGAATCTCTATCAAGTTAAAGAATATTATTGACAATACAAATTATGTCTGCTACTATGTTTTCGTTATTTTCGAAATTACTATGAATCCTAAAAAGTGCAGTTGGACACAGAAGAACACAGATAAACACTGATTTTTCAACAGTATATATAAGCAATGTTAATCATCTATTGGGTGAGTTAAATAAAATACCTAAATCATTATTTTATTGTACTTATCTGTGTTAATATGTGTTCAATTGCAGAATTTGGGTGAGTATATAGGTAGTTTATTAAAGGAGGATAATTTTGAATGCCGGAGAGATTGAAAAAGGTGTAACCGCAATCGTCGCTGAGGTTACTGAGTTAGACGAAAATGAGATATGGGATAAAAGAGACGCTAATTTCTTTAAAGATCTAGAGATAGATTCCCTTTTAGCCCTTGAGATTCTGGCACTTATTGAAAAGAAGTTTAAAGTGCAGATACCTGAAGAAAAGCTTGTTGATATTACCTCATTAAGCGCGACAATTAATTTAACAAAATCCGTGTTGGCAGAAAGCGGCAAACTCACCTCATAAGATGCTTGATACATAGTGCAGCAAGACACAAACCAATTACCCCCCTTTATTTACCCTTCTTAATTAACGGTAGATAAAGGTTTGAAATTCCTGTACATAAATTTAGAACATCATTATAGTGCAACAATATTACCGAGTAATACTTTACATGATTAACATGAAAAAGACATACATAAAATGATATCATTTGAGGAAATTCGATCTCTTCTTCCTCAAAAATATCCTTTTCTATTTATCGATAGGGTTGTTGAGTTTGAAGAGGGGAAGAAAATTGTTTGTGTAAAAAATGTCTCCGGCAACGAACCTGTCTTTGTCGGACACTTCCCTGATTTTGCTATCATGCCAGGGGTCTTGATCATCGAGGCGATGGCACAGGCTTCCATTATATTATTCAAGAAGAGCCTTCCCACCCAGCAAAACGACAAGAATACCGTTTTTTTATTGGCATCCATTAATAATGCACGGTTTACAAAACCTGTATTCCCCGGCGACCGACTCTTTATAGAAATCATCGTGGAGAAAATTGTCTCCAAGGGAGCTATTGTTCAGGCAACGGTAAAAGTTGAAGAAAAAACCGTTGCGAAGGCATCGTTGACCTTTGGCATTGCAGAAAAAAGTGCTTTGGTATAATTTATGAATAAACGTGTTGTTATAACAGGCGTAGGAATGATCACCCCTATCGGGTCAGGCAAGGACACATTTTGGAATGCCCTTATTGCCGGGGTATCGGGTGTGGATGACGTAACGTGCATTGATACTTCAGGCTATAAGGTCCACAAAGGATGTGAAGTTAAAAATTTTAATTATTCGGACTATATAAAAATTGGCGTCCTCAAAAAAATTGGCAAAGGTTCTCAGTTTGCTATAGCAGCCGCAAAGCTTACCTTAAACGATGCCAGGCTTGATTTGAATAAAATTGATTTAGAACGGATTGGGGTTTCTGTAGGCACAACCGCGGGTGAAATACAAATTCTGGAGAAAGTCAATTATATCAGGCACAAAGACGGCGAAGACAAGGTCGAGCCTGACCTGTTTCTGATGCATCCGTGTAATAATATCCCGGCTAATATTGCTATTGAGTTTGGCTTGAAAGGTCCTAATACTATTATCACCACTGCTTGCGCCGCGGGTAATTATGCAATTGGATATGCCTGTGACTTGATTAAATTTGGAAGGGTGGACATGATGCTTTCTGGCGGTTCGGATCCTTTTTCGAAAGTTGCCTATACGGGATTCGCCAGACTGGGCGCTATTGCCCCTGATATCTGTCAGCCCTTTGACAAAAACAGAAAAGGCATGATGGTGGGCGAAGGCGCCGGAATGCTTCTTCTGGAATCGCTTGACCATGCAACAAAAAGAAATGCGAATATTTATGCTGAAATTATCGGCTATGGGCTTAGCTGTGATGCGTACCATATTACTATACCACATCCCGACGGTGAAGGTGTTGTCTCTGCCATGAAAAAGGCTTTAAAAAACGCAAACCTAAGTCCGGAAGACGTCCAGTATGTTAGCGCACATGGAACGGGAACTCCTGCCAACGACAAGGCTGAAACGATTTCAATTAAAAAGGTGTTCGGGGATAAACCAAAGAATCTTGCAATTAGTTCAATAAAATCAATGATTGGGCATACCATGGGCGCTGCCAGCGCTATTGAGGCAATTACTTGCGCATTAGTTGTCCAGAACGATATCCTTCCTCCTACAATAAATTATGAAACGCCGGATCCTGAATGTGATCTGGATTATGTACCTAATGTTATGAGAAAACAACAGGTAAATATTGCTTTGAACAATGCCCATGCATTTGGCGGTAACAATAGCTGTCTGGTTGTAAAAAAGTTCACAGGATAAAAGAAGATTTGTAATGGAAAAAACAAGAATAGTTATTACGGGTGTTTCAGTTATTTCGCCTCTTGGGGCAGACAAGGATGTTTTTTGGAAAAATCTAACAGAAGGTGTATCGGGTATAAAACCCATTACCTTGTTTGATGTTAGTAAATTTAGCAGCAAGCAGGCGGGGGAAATCTCTGATTTTGACGCCAGGATTTATCTAGGGCAAAAAGGAATCCGACATATCGATAGAACCTCCCTTCTTGTATCATCCGGGACTGTTCTTGCAATCAAAGATGCGAACCTGGAAAACAATACCTATAGCGGTGATGAACTAGGCATTGTTGTTGGCTCTACCTATGGAAGTATTGACAGCATAAGCTCCTTCGATTTCCAGTCTTTGCGTGAAGGTCCTAGTTATGTCAATCCCATGGACTTTCCTAACACCGTGTTGAATGCGCCTGCTAGCCGTGCCTCTATTTTCTGTAAGGCCACAGGACTCAATACCACCATTTCAACCGGCGTAACGAGCAGTATCGATGCGATTATTTATGCCTCAGATTTCCTTCGGATGGGTCGTGTAAAAGCGGTCGTTGCCGGCGGTGTACATGGATTAACCCATGACATATTTTGGGGCTCACATAATTCAAAGATACTTGCTGGCAGCAAGAATGGAACGCTGGAAATTTCTGCTCCATTCGATAAGCGGCGCAACGGAATGATTATTGGCGAGGCATCGGCATTGGTTATTCTGGAAACCTTGGAAGACGCTTTAAGGAGAAATGCGCATATCTACGCTGAAGTTAAGGGTTACGGAACTGCATTCGAGCCAAAAATGGTTGTCAGTAAAGAATATCAAATAGACGGTAACAAGAGAGCCATTATGAATGCCCTTAACGACGCCAGTCTTACACTGCATGATATTTCTTACATATCTGCCAACGCTTATTCGGGTGTTTACGGCGATGCTCTTGAAACCAAAGTTATCAAAGAGGTCTTTGGTATGCGGGCAAAACTCATCCCTGTGTCAGCCATCAAATCTATGACCGGTGAATGTTTTGATGCCTCGGGTGCGTTACAAACAATTGCCGCATTGATGTCCATCAAAACAAATATAATTCCACCCACAATCAATTATAAGGAACCTGATGCAGAGTGTGATTTAGATTATGTGCCCAACAACAGCCGGGTTGTACCAGTCAAGAACGTCCTTATAAACTCATTCTCGCGATTAGGAAATAATTCATCATTAATTATCTCCAAATACAAACCGTAATTCATGCTGTCTTCCGATACGTGTATTCAATCCACAAAAAAGGATACGTTATATCCTTATTATGATGCAATTATTATTGGCGCAGGCATTGCAGGCTTGGTGTGTGCTGCATTTCTCGCTAAATGCGGGAAAAAAGTTCTCATGGTGGAACAACACTTCATTCCTGGAGGGTATTGTACTTCTTTTAAACGAAAGGGTTTTACCTTCGATGCAGCAGTTCACCATATCGGCGGTTGCGGAAAGTGGAGCGTAGTAGGTCGCTGCTTTAAGACGCTTGGGATAGAAATGGATTTTTATCCTCTTGACCCAATGGACCACCTGATTTTCCCCAACTTCAGCATTGAAATTCCAGCCGACCTGGACGAGTACATTGTACGGTTACAGGAGCGTTACCCGTTGGGAAAAGATAACATTAAAGATTTTTTCCAGGATTTTATAAAACTCTACCGAGCTACATTCAACAATGAAAAAAGCCAAATTATTGATAAATATAAGGATCAAACTTATGACGAGATGTTAGACGCCTTTTTTAAGAACGACGAACTCAAGATGATACTTGCTGGCCAATGGGGATACATAGGTCTCCCCCCTGCTCAGGCATCCGCTATTGCGATGTGTCAAATGATGATCAATTATCTCAAAGACGGCGCATTTTTTCCTGCGGGAGGTACGCAAGAGTTTGCTAATGCAATTTTTAAGAAATTTATTGATTTTGGCGGACATGTTATGCTATCATCAAAAATCAAAAAAATCCTTCTTAATGGTAATTCCGTAAAAGGTATTAAGTTACAGGACGGTAAAGAAATTCCCTCTGGCTTAGTTGTATCGAATGCTGATGCTCGACAGACTTTTTTTGGCCTGTTAGAGGGCAAAATAGATTCATCCTTTCTTAAAAAAGTTGAGGGGATGAGGGAAAGTTGTTCCTTTTTTCTTTTATATTTAGGCGTTGGAGGTGATGTAGATTTAAGTAAGTTAAAGAGAGGGTTTTATCATACGGCCACAGATGCAAGTACTATGGACAAAGAATGGCTATACATTTCCGTTCCAACAAAAATATGTCCTACCCTTGCACCTTTAAATAAACAAATAATATCTGTGGTTGTCTATTTGAATAAAGCTATGTATAAAAACGTTACCGATTGGAAATCTTTTAAAGAACGCATGACATTACAAACGATCAATCAATTAGAATCATATATTCCGGATTTAAAAAAATATATCGAAGTAAAAGAGTCAGCTACACCAAAAACCCTGGAGCGTTACACATCAAACACAAACGGAGCCGCTTATGGCTGGGAGGTCTCTGTGGACCAAATGTGGGAGAACAGGCTTCCCCATAAGACACCGATTGAAAATCTATATTTAACAGGTCATTGGACAAGACCAGGTCCTGGGATTTGTGCCGTTGTCTCTTCGGGATGGGGTGTAGCTAATTTAATTATGAATAATTGGAGGTAAATAAAAATATGAGTAGAAAAATGATGTTAATTAATCCACATAAACCGGGCAGGCATGGTGAGGAGAGTATTACGGTAATCGTTCAAATGCCTTTGAATCTTGCCTATGTTGTTGCCCTTACACCCGGTGATTGGGAATTTGACGTTATCGACGAAAATATTGAATTGGCAATGAATGATAAGGATGAAATCACTTTTAAACCGGTTGACCTTGTGTGTATTACCGCAGTTACGTATCAATCACCCAGGGCTTATAAGATTGCAACCGCCTGCAGGAAAAAGGGCATGACAGTAATTATGGGTGGAATACATGCATCCGTTGTGCCTGAAGAAGCAGCAAATTACGCTGATGCTGTTTTTGTGGGTGAAGCAGAAGAATTGTGGCCACAGGTTATTAAAGACTTCGAAGAGGGAAAACTGAAAAAAGTCTATCAGGGTGGATTACCTCCCCTCGGCTTGATGAAGAAGGTATATCCAAATCGAGAATTTTTGAAGAAGAAATATAACTATAAATTTTCTTCCATCGTAACAACAAAAGGATGCCCGAACTATTGTGATTTCTGCAGTGTACCCACATTCCAGGGCAGAAAATTCAGGGAAAGACCTTATGAAGACGTCCTTGATGAAATGGCAGCAACAGATTACAAGGGATTGATGTTAGCGGAAGATAACTTCTACGGTCATGGTAAAAAATCAAACGAGAGGGCGCGAAATCTTTTCAAGGGAATGGTGGAACGTGGAATACACAAAGATTGGCTAGGATTCACGGCGTTAAACATTTCTCAAGACCCTGAAACATTAGATTACATGGCCAAGAGCGGCAATTTTGGTATGCTTATTGGCATAGAATCTACGAATGAGGCCGTTTTGGAGAAAATGAATAAACGTGTGAACCTGAAGTTAGGTACCGATAGTTACTTTGATTGTATCCAAAAGATCCACAATGCTGGTTTAGTTGTTTGGGGTTCAGTGGTATTTGGAGCCGATGGCGATGATAAGGATTCCTTTAAGAGAATGACCGACTTCATACTGGAGAATAATGTTGATATTCTTACATTTGGTATTAACTGCCCATTTCCAAAGACACAGCTCTATGCAAGACTGGATTCAGAAAAGAGGATTTTCAGGAAAAACTATCCTGAGGACTGGCAATACTACGATACAGCCCATGTGGTTCATCGTTTCGTAGACATGACATTAGAAGATTTTATTGACGGCATGCAGTATGTTTATGACCATATTTATGCAGGTGATAACCTAAGAACACGCTTTAGAAACTCAATTAAAACAACAAAGAATCCCAGAAACTCCATGTTTGCATTCAGGGTAGGTTCGGATTGGAAACAGGTTTTTGAACAAGTATTGCAGAATTTGAAGGAACTATACGATTCAGGTGATTATTATCAGGACTGGTACAAATCAAGTGCAGTAACTGTTTCAAGACCAGTTATGGAAACAGTAACAACATAATTTGCGGTAAACAGGAATATGAATTTTTATGGTATTTATAAAGGCACATCAATGTCAAAACTTTTGATGTGCCTTTATAATTGATAAATTCCTGGGTTTGAGTTCGTAGGTATACAATGGAAAATATCCTAAGCCGAATTAAAGATTTTAGTAAAAAACTTGAACTATTTTATGTGGCAACATCAAACCAAAAGAAAGAGGTACACCTCGCTGTAGCTAAGGATTTGACTTTTTTACCAGACAATGAACATGTGGCTTTCAAGTCGTGGTTTTGCAAAAAAACTATAGAAAATATTTTTGAGAATCCGAATATATCTATTGCTATCTATGATGCAAAGACCGATACGGGTTATCAAATAGTTGGCAGAACAGTCTCAAAAAATGTGGTAGCTGTTTTAGATGGTTACTCACCGAGGTTGGAAAAGATTGAAAAAGAATATCCACAAGAAGAGTATCAGTTGAAAATAAAAATTATAAATATTATGGATTTACACAGAGTAACTCATTCTGACGAGTATCTTTTATATAATTGATTTTCGCCCATAAAATCTTAATTTAAAAAGGAGGTGAAACATGATAGGCAAGTTATTATCTTTATCTATGGAGAAATCGATCATTCCAGATATTAGTCCAAAGGCAATTATGGTTATTGCCATTGCACTCATATTCGTTATATTATTCACATGGAAAAAGGAGGGGTAATTGCCTGATAGAAGCGCTACCTTCGATCTTGTAATCATTGGTGGTGGGCCTGGCGGTTACGTGGCAGCCATAAAGGCTGCCCAGCTTGGAATAAAAACTGCTCTCGTCGAAAAAAACAAAGTCGGTGGTACGTGTTTGCATCAGGGTTGCGTCCCAACAAAGGTACTTTTACATTCTGCAGACATTTACCGTAAGTTACTTAAGGCACATGAATATGGAATTACTTTTGATAAATTAGGGATTAATTATTCACAGTTTCATCGACGCAAAGAGTCCGTCGTTAAACGATTATTCCAGGGAACGCAATTTCTCCTCAAAAAAAATGGTGTTGAGGTCTTTGAAGGCGAAGGGCAACTCACTTCTGCAAATAACGTATTGGTTAAAAAAAATGGAATAGACATTGTCGAATTAGCAACAAAAAATGTTATCTTGTCTACCGGTTCTGTTCCACTCATTCCTCATATAATTCCCCACGACTCGAAATACGTACTCACCAGTGATGACATCTTATTACAGGAAGAAATTCCTAAATCAATTATTATAGCGGGTGGTGGCGCTGTAGGAGTTGAGTTCGCATATCTTTTTAACGTCCTTGGAACAAAAGTCACCATCGTAGAACTTCTGGATGATGTTCTACCCGCTGAAGACAAGGAAATCAGCGCTACGTTAAGGAAAATCCTTACGAAAAGAGGCGTAGACATTTTAACAAAAACCTCATTAGAGAAGGTTGAAGTTGATAGTGGCGTTAGCGTAGAAATAAAAAGCAACATTGATACCCCCCACTCCCCTACCACAACCGAAAATAAGGAATATTTAAAGGCAGACTATTTACTCCTTGCTTTGGGTAGAACACCAGCCTTGCCCCATCTTGGAATAGAAAAACTATCGTTAAATTTTAAAGGAAAATATTTGCAAACCAACGAAGTTATGGAAACCAGCCAAAAGGGACTCTACGCAATTGGTGACATTACTGGCCCTCCCCTTTTAGCTCATAAGGCTTCAAATGAAGGTTTACGTGCCGTTTCTCACATTGCAGGCAAAGAAACTACCCCAATAAAATATCATAACATACCGAGGGTGACGTATTGTTCTCCACAAGTAGCAAGTGTAGGACTCACACAGGAAGAGGCTGAAAACAAAGGATACAAAATAAAAGTGGGAAAATTTCCACTCATTGCCAATAGTAAGGCCATTATTGATGGAGAATATGAAGATGGGTTTGTAAAGATTATTGCAGATGAAAAATACGGTGAAATATTAGGAGCGCATGCCGTAGGACCCAATGTGGGAGAGTTAATGTGGGGTATTTCACTTACCACACTTTTAGAAGGTACGGCCTCTGAGTTATCGAACAATATATTCCCCCACCCTACTCTTTCTGAAGCAATTCTAGAGGCTGCTCATGCAGTTGTTGATAAACCAATACATTTATAATAATATATTCCTGGAAATTTTTAAAAACTTTTTCTCACTCAAAGAATGAGCAAACTTTCTTGTCATATTACCAATGAATAACGAGGTAAAAATTGCCTATTTTTCCATGGAGATTGGTATCTCCAACAACTTACCGACCTATAGCGGAGGCCTGGGAGTCCTTGCAGGAGACACCATAAAATCAGGCGCAGACCTTAAAATACCCATGGTTGCCGTCACCCTTATCTCAAAAAAAGGTTACTTTCGCCAAGACATCGACAGTGACGGAAGGCAAGTTGAATACCCTATAGATTGGGATCCATCAAAGTTTATGATTCGCTTATCCAGAAAAGTTGCTGTACAAATTGAAGGACGCGACGTTTATATTCAAGCCTGGCGTTACAATGTGCGAAGTGTTACTGGTGGAGAAGTAGACGTCCTCTATCTCGATACGGACGTTGAGGAAAATACAAAGGAAGACCGGGAGATTACCGCCTTTTTATATGGTGGTGATGACCAGTATCGTTTGAAGCAAGAAATTGTACTAGGCATAGGAGGAGTACGTATTCTTCATGCACTTGGATTTCATATTAAAAAATATCATATGAACGAAGGACACGCCAGCTTATTGGCGCTTGAACTGCTCCAGATGTACAAAAGGGACATTGAAAGTGTCTGGGACGAGCGATGGATTTGGGATGTAGACACTGTTAGAGACTTGTGTGTATTCACAACCCACACCCCTATCGATGCCGGTCATGACAGATTCTCCTATGATCTTGTAAAAAAAGTCCTTGGTGAAGTCATTCCTCTGGAACAGTTGAAAAAGCTCGGGGGTGAAAACCATCTCAACATGACACGCCTTGCATTAAATCTGAGCAATTATGTCAACGGTGTCGCTAAAAAGCACGGCGAGGTATCTAAAACCTTGTTTCCCGGTTACGAAATCAATGCTATTACCAATGGTGTCCATTCATTTACATGGACGTGTGAAAGCATGAAGCAATTATATGATAAATATATTCCCGGTTGGGCAAACGAACCAGAACTGTTAGTGCGTTCAGAAGTCATCCCGGACGGGGAATTGTGGGACGCACATATTCAAACTAAAAACAACCTTATCGGTTATGTAAAAAAGTTAGCCAGTGTAGATATCGATGCAGATGTTTTAACTATTGGGTTTGCAAGGCGATTTACTTCTTACAAAAGAGCCGATTTAATATTTTCAAACCTTGACCGTCTCTTAAAGATATGCGAAAAAGGCGAGTTCCAGATCCTTTACGCAGGAAAGGCTCATCCCAAAGATACTCCAGGTAAAGACATCATAAAAAAGATCATCGATTTTTCCAAAAAAGTTAACGATAAAATCAAGATCGTGTTTTTAAAGGATTACAATATAGAAATGGCATTAAAGTTGGTCTCAGGGGTAGATGTTTGGCTCAATACACCATTGCGTCCGCGAGAAGCATCTGGCACCAGTGGTATGAAAGCAGCCCACAATGGTGTAATTAATTTCAGCGTCCTGGATGGATGGTGGATTGAGGGGCATATTGAGGGAATTACTGGTTGGTCTATTGGTCCCAAACCTATGGAGTCTTCACTTACCAATATTAACGATACGATAGATGCTGAGGATCTGTACAATAAGTTGGAAAATATCATTATTCCTATGTATTATCACGATAGAAACCAGTGGTTAAAAATCATGAAAAATTCTATTGGTAAAATTGCCTATTATTTCAATA
>JANLHY010000245.1 GCA_024653795.1 Candidatus Brocadiaceae bacterium
AGAGGCATTGGGATCGGCATCCACAGCGGATACCGGTTTGCCAAGCTCTTCGGTAATATATCGAATAATGAGTGCGGAAAGGGTTGATTTCCCCGTTCCACCCTTTCCAGCTACTGCGATATTAAATGCCATATAAAAACTCCATAATCACACAAATTTTTCACCGCAGAGGACGCAAAGTACGCAAAGTACGCAGAGATTATAAAAACCTATCCTTTTCATTTTTGGTTTTTCTCCGTGTTCTCGGTGTGCTCTGTGGTAAATTTAAATTTTTTGTTAAACTAACAACTCCTCTGCCACTGACGGAAATTTTTCAATATTCGTATGGGGTAAAAAATTCGCCGAAACGTATTCTTCCATATACTTATTGTTACACATCAGATCGAAGTAAGTCATCTTGGACGCTATTGTCCTGGCAGTTTCATAGGCGTCCTGAGAGAAGAGGGACATTTTTGCACCAATTACAGAGGTATTCCCTACAAATTGAACTTTTGAGACAGAAATATCAGGAAGCATTCCAATCGTTATGGCGCTTCGTATATCCAGATAATTCCCAAAACCGCCTGCAAGGTATACCTGCTCGATATCCGTTACGCTCATATTCATAGATTCAAGCAGTGTGGAAATTGCTGAATAAATGGCCGCCTTTGAACGTATAAGGTTTTGGATATCAGCCTGTGTAATTACAATATCCTTTTTCGTGGTTGTATCATCCCTGTGGACGAGGATAAACTCATATCCATCGTCCGTCTTCCTCAAACGGTCTGTATCTATCCCTTTCTGAAAATTTCCCGTTCTATCAATAACCCCGCTCCTTACCAGATTTGCAAGACAATCCAGCAACCCTGAGCCGCATATTCCACTCGGAGGGGCATCGCCAATTATTTTACAAATGACATCATAATTCTTCTTAATATTAACCTTCTCTATAGCGCCCTTTGCCGCACGCATACCACAGGAAATGCCGCTCCCTTCGAAAGAAGGACCCGCAGACGCAGAACAGCAAACCATCCAGTCCTTATTCCCCAGTACGATCTCTCCATTCGTGCCAATATCAATAAGAAGCGATAAGGCTTCGGCCTTGTCCAGGCGGACGGCCAAAACACCAGAAGAAATATCTCCGCCCACATACGCACCAACACACGGCAGTGTGTAAAGCAAACCATACTTATTAATTTTTATGCCAACCACATCGGCTCTCAGAGGCGGTACAAAACTTGCGGTTGGAAGATACGGCTCTTTTCGTATATTTATCGGGTTTAAACCCATCAGGAAATGTGTCATCACCGTATTCCCTGCACAAACGACCGAGTTAATATCGTGGATACTTAATTTATTTCTTTTAACAAGAGTGGATATCAGATAATTAACGTCCTCTGTTAACACCTCCTGCATAATTTCCATTGCATCATGCTGCTCGGCGTAAATAATCCTTTGAATATAGTCATCACCATACTTAATCTGGGAGTTATAGGTGGCCTCAATATCAATAGTCTCCGCGCTGGACAGGTTAAGGAGATGGGCAACAACGGTGGTAGTGCCCACATCCACTGCAACGCCATAATTATTTGCGCTAACATCGCCTGGTTGCACTTCCAGGATTTCCACCGTAGAACCGCGATAACCAAGGGTCACAGTAACCTTCCACTTACCATCTCTTAAGATGACAGGCAAAAGTTTCAAAGCGGTAAAATTTGTTGTTAGTTTTTCCAGCGGAATACCTGTCTTCACCATAATACTCTGGCAGAGTCTTTCATAATCTGCCATACTGTCATCCATGCTGGGAGGCGATAACTCCAGATATAACCTGGAAACCAGCGGGTCTTGTTTAAACTGCTCTGCGCCTAAACTTACCGCTGCCTGTGAACCTGGGAATTGTGGATAATC
>JANLHY010000750.1 GCA_024653795.1 Candidatus Brocadiaceae bacterium
ATCAACAATAATGTCAAAAAGCCATCGCTCGTATGGAAGCGATGCAATTTCTAAAAGTTCATAAGCAGTCTTTTGGGATATTTCACCATCTTTCCACCGCTTCGCAATACTGCTTATTTCCTTATAGAGATTATCCTGGGCAGAGAACCTGCAATATTGATATCTCTTATTATCGACAATTTTGTCTGTTATAACATCGGGTTCTGAATAAAACAGTTGTTCATTGTCTACAACCATTATGTTTTGCATGGGCTACTCCTTTTGGATATTAATCCAAATGACAAAATAAACTACAATATAAAACCTTTATTGAAACTAAGGTAGCAATAATTATTCCAATCGTCTGCTTATTTTGTAACTAATTATGGGGTGGTAAGTTACTAATTTCTCTGTAACATATTATAATTTTAAAAAAGCGGCTGAAATCAACCCTTTTGACCCATTTTAAACGAGGCAGTTAATTAATGATCAGAAAAAAGAAGATATTAGTGGTGGAGGATGATGAGTATGTTCTCGGCAGTATCAAGATCCTTTTGAATAAAGAAGGATACGAGGTCAATACAGCTTTGGATGGATTGGAAGCGCTAAGTTTATATCGAAAGGATTCTTATGACTTAGTTATTGCAGATCTTAAAATGCCCAAAATGGATGGGTTTGAATTATTAAAGCAGCTAAAGCTCGAATTCCCGGATGTATCCTTTATTATGATGACGGCGTACGGGAGCATTAAAACTGCCGTTGATGCAATGAAGATGGGCGCTTACGATTATGTTACCAAACCTGTTTCTGCAGAAGAGATAAGGTTGGTTATTCAGCGTGCCTTTGAAAGACAAAACCTGATCACTGAAATTAGAACCTTACGAAAAGAGCTTGAAGAGAGATTTAGTCTTGATAACATCATAGGAAAATCAAATGCAATGCAGCGTGTTTACGACTCGATCCTTCAGGTTGCAAATACCGATGCTACCGTTTTAATTACTGGTGAAACAGGCACTGGAAAGGAACTTGTAGCACACGCTATTCACCACAATAGTAACAGAAAAAAATCCCCTTTTGTAGTCATCAATTGTAGCGCCTTACCCGAAACTTTGCTGGAAAGTGAACTCTTCGGACATGAGGAAGGCGCCTTTACCGGGGCAACAAAACAAAGAATAGGTAAGTTTGAATATGCAGCTACTGGAACAGTCTTTTTTGATGAGATGGGTAATATGCCGCTTTCCATGCAAACGAAGCTTTTAAGATTATTACAGGAAAAATCTTTTGAAAGGGTTGGTGGAAATCAGACAATAAAGGTTGATGTAAGGGTTCTGGCAGCTACCAATAAAGACCTCAATAAGCTATCAGAAGAAGGATGTTTTAGAAAAGATTTATATTACCGCTTAAATGTTATTCCAATACAACTGCCATCGTTAAAAGAAAGACGAGAGGATATCCCCTTACTTGTAACACACTTTATTGAAAAGTATAACAAGGTTTTTAAAAAGGAGATTAAATCTATCTCACAGCATGTCCTTAATATAATGATGTCTTACGGTTGGCCTGGTAATGTAAGGGAACTTGAGAACCTGGTAGAACGCACTGTAATAATGGCAAAAGGCCATGTTATTAGTGAAATAGAACTACCAATGCCTAACCAAAAACAAGCAAGAGAAAGGTTTGAGAATATAGACAACGACCAAATTACCGATAGTAGTTTGGAGGATTTCCTGGCACACTATGAAAACATCTACATAACCAGGTTATTAAAACGGTGTAAAGGACGAATTGACTCCTCTGCAGAAATTTCCGGAATCGACGTTAAGACCCTTTATAGAAAAATGAAGAGGTACAATATAAATAAAGATATTTTTAAAGATTAGTACAGTAACTCCCGAAAATCCCTTTCACGCCCGAATCTTTATAACGTATTTCATTTCATAAACTTATATCTCCTCAATCTTAAATAGCGCCATTTTCAGGGTATTTATGCCTTTTATGCAAATTTTTAATAATAGTTGTTAAGATATAATTACTAAACTAATAAGCATATAATTTGAAGCCACTTAGGAACCTCTTAAGTGGCTTTTTTATTTTCTATTTTCAATGGTACTTCGATTGCTTTGTGAACTGTAGGGAATTGTGTGATTCTAAAATTACAAAATCTTTTTAATGAAAGGCGCAAACAATGAAAAGACTAACAGCATTGGTAAGGCCCAGGACAGTAGATGCCTTAAAAGATTATTTTAAGGCAATGGGATATCCTGTATTGAAAATGGCGTACATAAGAGATGACCGGCAGAATGAAACTCGGTCTGTTTTCTGGCGTGGGGAAGAGTATATTGTGGACTTAATATCACACGCAAAGGTCGAGGTTATTTTGGTAGACGAAGATGTCGATGAGGTAATTGGCGCCATAGATAATCTTTTGTATGGAAAAAATGGAAAAAGTGGAGAATACGAATATGCGCTACGGATAAAATCAGAGATAATTCAAGAGGGTATTACAACAGAAAAAGGTAGATGGGTAAGGATGCAGCCAAAAGAGGGATTACAAATTGCAGAAAGACCTGTAGAAAAATCCCTGGAAGTTACTGAGGTCTATGCGTAATTTTATTTTAATGAAAATTCTGTGGAGGAGACGAACATGAAGAAAATAGAAGCGGTTATTCGCCCCGAGCGTTTTCCGGCAATAAGTGCGGCATTACAAGAAGCAGAAAAAAACGGAATGACTGTGAGTGAGGTCAGAGGACATGGAAGTGAGCTGAGTGCAGTCCAGGTGTGGCGTGGCAGGCAATACAAGGTGGATTTGCATCAAAAGCTAAAACTTGAGATCGTGGTTCAGGATGCAGATGTGGACCAGGTGGTTAACATGATTATTGACGAGGC
>JANLHY010000758.1 GCA_024653795.1 Candidatus Brocadiaceae bacterium
TTGTGGCTCCTTTCTTTTAATATAGCTATATTTTGTTCTGTGGATTATCCCACAGAGGGAGCCACTTTTTCAATTTCAACTAAAAATAGTATATCATCAGTGCTGTTTATTGACAGTGTTCACCCTACGCAAGCGACAAAAATTACCAGCGGTTGGATTAGAAAAGGCGTAGAAAAGATGATAGCTACCGTTGACTTTTTAAAGGCAATAGAAGCAGCACACCCCGCATCCACTAAAATTCATATAATTGCTGATGGTGGCGGCGCCCATACGTCAAATGAAGTAGGGTTGTTTTTATCAGAAGCAAATGCAATAAATCGATTGTTTTTAGATGAAACGTACGGGATCAAATTGCCTGGCAAAAGGTAGAATTATCGAAGAAAATGAAAGTACAGCTAAAATCAATGGTGGAAAAAGAGGCACAATTGTTTAAGGATCATTCAATTTTAGATATTGACAAATTAACTGCGCGTGAATTATTAGATACGCTAAAAGCACCACCTCCGCATCCTAAATTAGTGATGCATATTTTGCCACCATACAGTCCCAATCTGAACCCAATTGAAAGGGTGTGGAAGGTAATGAATGAGCATGTCAGAAACAATAAGGTATTCGATTCATTTACTGAATTCAAAGCTAAAATCCGTACGTTTTTTGGTTCAACTTGGAATACCATTTTGCCTGATTTGCCAAGTAGAATTAATGATAACTTCCAGAAGCTGAAACCAGCGGTTTCAGCTTGATTGAGTATATATTTAAAATTTAAGAAGTTGCTTCGATAGACGCAACTCATTCTACCCATGGATGGTAAATATTTTTTTATAAAAAAGGTTGACTTGTGAAAGAATTTTTGGTAATTTCCGATAATTATTGAATATGTTGCATAATTTTCAGATATTTTCTATACTTGTTAGAGGAGTAGTACTTTGGCAAAATGTAATAACCTTAAAAAAATACGCGAAGAGGCAGGGCTTTCTAAGGCAGAATTGACCAGATTGTCGGGTGTAAGTGAAACTACCATTCGTCATGTGGAAAATTCTAAAAGGGAGGTGACAGAGAAAACAAAGCACAGGCTTGTTAATGCGCTAAATAAAAGCAATCACAAGCCAAAAGAGTACAAATTCGAGGAAGTGTTTCCTTAGAGTTGTACCTTTAAAAATAAAAAGAGAAAGGAGACGGAAAGATGGAAAGGAATAAAAGTTCTTTAGTAGAAAAATGTAGACAATTAGAAAAATCTGAGAATTACCAAGGGATTAAAAATTTTATGCAAGAAAATAAAGAAGATATAAGATTAGAAGAGCATGTTGGTGAATTTAAAGAGGAAGTTAGGAAATATGCAAAATGGTTGGGGGAAAACTTTGGTGTTAATGCCAAGAAATAAATTTTTGGTGCTGTTAAATTTTTATTAATTCTTTAGTAATACTGCAAGTGTAATCCTGTAGTAGTTGATTTTTAAATAAAGGGGGACGATTTTTCGTCCCCTTTTTTATATTTAGAAAAATACAAGGGTATATCAAGGAGATATTACCTATGGAAAATGAGAACAAAAAGGAAGAAGATTTTTACATAGAAATGATAGAAGAAGTTTACAAGGAGATTGTCCCGCGATTAGTAAGAGATACAAGTAAGTTTGTAATATCTTCCGCAATTACAAAAAGGTTGGTGGAAAGGTTTTTAGCTGACAAAAAATTGATCGAAGATTTTCATAAAGAAGGCATGAAAAAATCAGACTCATTTAAAAAAGCAGGGTATTTAACTTACTGGATTTCCAAACTAAAACCAATACAAATTTTAGAAGAAGATATAAATCGTGAGGAATCACTTATAAATGAACATCTAGCAATTGGATTTGCAGTTTCTTTCTTTAATATTAAACAAAATATGAAGATTCTTTATAACAGAACCATTATCAGGGATTTACTTTATCTTTTAAGATATAGAACTCTTACAGTTAGAACATTACCGTTAATCTATGAATTTTACGTGTATGGTTTTTGGGATGGAGCGGACCATGGCCAGAAAGCCATGATGGATAGTCTTAAAAACAAGAAATAAAATAATATTTTTGGGGTATTCACTTGACTGATGTTACTACTATATGTTTTAGTCAAGTGAATACCCCCATAATATTTTAAATGGGTCTGTTAAGATTACTCCGCAAATTTGTATACGAATCTTTCCTCTAAAATTCGGTGGAAATTGTGGTAAACTTTAAACAAAGAGATATTATTTCTATCCGACATTTTAATAAAGAAGAGGTATTGTATATCCTTGATTTAGCAAAGCGGATGGAGCAAGCGGATCATACAAACATACTCAAGGGGAAGGTGCTTGCCTCGCTGTTCTTTGAGCCTTCAACAAGGACAAGGCTGAGCTTCGAGTCGGCCATGAAGCGTTTAGGTGGAATGGTAATTGGCTTTGCAGAGTCAGGGGTCACCTCGGTGGCTAAGGGCGAATCATTAAGTGATTCCGTAAAGATTATTGAAGGCTATTGCGATATCATTGTTTTACGACACTACCTCGAAGGTGCTGCACAGTTAGCAGCAGATGTTGTTGATGTGCCTGTGATTAATGCAGGAGACGGTTCAAATCAACATCCAACTCAGACCTTTTTGGATCTTTATACAATCCAGAAGACAAAAGGAACATTAGAAGGACTCTCAATTGGATTTTTGGGTGACCTGAAATACGGGAGGACGGTGCATTCACTTGCTTACGCCCTGGCGTATTTTGGCGCTGAGATGTTTTTTATTTCACCGCCCAGCCTGAGGATGCCCAGGGATTGTATGGATGAACTTAAGGATCGGAAGGTAAAATGTCATGAAAATGAGTCACTTCTCGGGATAAGTAAAAAACTCGACGTGATTTATTGTACGAGGATACAGAAAGAGCGGTTTGCTGATCCTGTTGAATTTGAAAAGGTCCGTGGAGTATACAGGCTGAGTAAAGCAATGCTTGAGGAAATAGGAACTAAGGATGATTTAAAGATATTACATCCTTTGCCGCGTGTAGATGAGATGGACGGAAGCCTGGACAGAACAGATTTTGCCGTCTATTTTCATCAGGCGCGCAATGGTATACCTGTTAGGAAGTCCCTATTGGCGGCCGTTTTAGGAGCTGTAGAATGAAGCAGCTAGACGTTTCTGCAATCAAAGATGGATCAGTGATTGACCATATCGACAGCAAAAGCACCTTAAAGGTTGCTGAAATCCTGAACATTCAGAATGAAGAGCAAGTGGTACTCGTGGGTATGAATTTAGAGAGTAAGTTTTTGGGTAAAAAAGGAATTATAAAGATCGGCGGGAAGATTATTGATCAAAAAGAAGTAAACAAGATTGCCCTCATAGCGCCTGATGCAACAGTTAACATTATCAAAGATTATGAAGTGGTTAAAAAGTTTAGAGTTGTTGTTCCGGAGGTTATTGAGAATATTGTTAAATGCTTCAATCCTAATTGTGTGAGCAACTATCACAATCTGGAACCTAAACTGCATGTAGTTAATAAAAACCCCATAAAATTACGATGTCATTATTGTGAACGTGTTATGAATTCGAAAGATATTGTATTGATTTGAATTTTACAGTAGAAATTAAAATAGCCTGATATGTCATTAACCGACATGGTATATCGGGCTATCGTGCAAAGTTCCTCATATCGTCACATCACCTCCCACACTACATAAAATTTACGGGGATTTATGATTAACAGTAGCGCTTTGTTTTTCCGATCCCTCCATAATTTACTTGCTCCGTGTTGCTTTTATCGCTACTGATGTTTTCAAAGAACTTTGGAATTGGGGGTGATAAACATCCTATGTTAAAACGGTGTTTTTAACTCATATTTATTATGTAACACCTTAGGGAACGTTGAACCCTAATTATGCGCCCCCAATTCCGGTAATATTATATCACAAGAAATAAATTTTACAAACCTGCATGAGAAATAAATGAAATATATTATAAGTATCTAGAAGCTAGAATGTTATAATTAAAACATAACATCAGCATTTTTTACAAGTTTTTTAGTAATGGTTCGCCGCAAGGCGCAAAGGTATCATTTTTTAGAAATTACCTGATAAGAATTTCTGAAAAACTTTGTAATTTTATTAGAGAAAATATCTCCTATGAAGTTTTTTCTTTACGTCCTATGCGTCTCTGCGGCGGGTTGAGCCGTTACTATTAAAGCAAGTGTAAAAATCACTTGTCCTGTGTATATAAATTATTGTACTATCTTTAGTATATTTTAGTTCAAAAGCGCTGGAGAATTTAATTTGTTACAGGTTATTACATCGATAGAGGATATTAAACAGCGAATCAAAACTTTTAAAGAAAATCAATTATCCATTGGCTTTGTTCCCACAATGGGCGCTTTACATGAAGGGCACTTGAGCCTGGTACGACAGGCGAAGGAAGAAAACGATAAAGTCGTCGTAAGTATTTTTGTAAATCCCTTACAATTTGGGATAAATGAGGATTTTACACAATATCCAAGGACGTTTGATAATGACTGCGAACTCCTTTCAAAAGAGGATGTGGACATAGTATTCAATCCAAAAGCGTCAGAAATGTATCCAAATGGATTTTGTACATCGGTTATAATGGAACGCATTGAAGACAGACTGTGCGGTAAATCACGTCCAGGGCATTTTCGGGGTGTTGCTGTAGTCGTGCTAAAATTATTTAACCTTGTAAATCCCGATATTGCTTACTTTGGGCAAAAAGACTTCCAGCAAACAGTCGTTATCAAGAGGGTGGTTGCCGATTTGAATTTAGGTGTCAATATAAAGGTACTTCCAACGATAAGGAACAAGGAAGGGTTGGCCTTGAGTTCCAGAAATGCCTATCTCAGCGAGACCGAAAAGAACGATGCCCTTTGTCTGTATAAGGCGCTGATAAAGGCGCAGACAATGGTAAATGCAGGCGCTAAAAATGCCAAAGAAATTTTGGGGGAAATGGAGAAAATTATTAATAATTGTAAATCAGCTAAAATAGATTATATTTCAATAATTAATCCCGAAACCTTAGAATCAGTACCGGAAGTACGTAAAGGCGATGTTGCTGCCCTGGCAGTCCGGATCGGTAAGACGCGGCTGATTGATAACACAATTCTGTTTTTTATCATGGCCGTTTTTATTCATTTAATATAACTCTACTTGCTTTGCACTAACAAACATTTACAAATATCGTTGTGTTTATGAATGACAAAACAATGCTAACCACAAAAGAAACAGCCGATTACCTTAGGGTAAGTCCATCTACAATCTGTCGTATGATAAAACAATCGTTATTAAAATTTACAAGCACTCCTAGTGGACAGAGACTCTTTAGTAAAAAAGATTTAAATCAATACATAAAAAAAGAGCGCAAATTTAAAGTCCAACAAAATTCCAATAAAAAAAAGAAAAAAGATTTTCTAATAAGCGAAACTCCATTGGTATATTCTAAAGAAAATACCAAACATATTATAACTCCTGAAATACCTCAAGTTAATGAACTATTTTTCCACAAAGATTCAATATGGATTTTTAATAGTGACATTATAAATACAAACGGCATTGAAGAAAATTCTATAGACTTAATTGTAACTTCTCCGCCCTATAACATAGACATTCAGTATAATTTACATGACGATACTATGTCTTATGAGGATTATTTATCTTTTACAAAAAAGTGGATTACCAAATGTTTCACATTGTTGAAAGGCGATGGCAGATTTTGTCTTAACATACCTTTGGATAAAAATAAGGGTGGTCAGCAGAGTGTCTGTGCTGATATTACAACTATAGCTAAACAGATCGGCTTTAAATATCATTCTACTATTATTTGGAATGAGCAGAATATTTCAAGAAGGACTGCTTGGGGTTCATGGCTCTCTGCCAGTGCTCCTTATGTAATAGCGCCGGTAGAAGTCATAATTGTCCTTTATAAAAAGGAGTGGAAAAAGACAAGTGGAAGTCGAAAATCAAATATTACAAAAAATGAGTTTATGGAGTGGACAAATGGTGTATGGAATTTTAGCGGTGAAAGTAAAAAAAAGGTCGGACATCCTACCCCTTTTCCGGTTGAGCTACCAAGAAGGTGTATAAAGCTTTTTAGTTTTATTGGGGATATGATACTTGATCCGTTTCTCGGCAGTGGTTCTACTTTACTTGCTTGCTTGCAAACTGAAAGAAAAGGAATTGGAATTGAAATTGATAGTAAATATTGTGAATTAGCGAAAAAGCGGCTATTAACCGAAGGGCAAATAAATCAACTTAAGTTTAATATGATAGAAGGCGAAAAGTAATGGCAAAAAGCATCAGCGATCTGATAATGGAATATTTTCAAAAACATCCCAATGAAGACCTACAGCACGGACCGGTTGTTGACTGGGTAACCAAACAGTATCTTAAAGACAATACTGAGCCACCACGAGACCCATGGCGGGCAATTCGCAAGCTTCATCAAGAGGGAACATTAGTTAAGGTTAAAAAGGGGATATATCGTTATGATCCGGATCATATAAAAGAAGTCGAATTGTTTGATTTTCCGCAAGATGTTAAAGAAGAAATATTCAAGCGCGATAATTATAAATGTATTGTGTGTCGTAGAGGTCTTGAAGAAGGTGTTGAAATATGTGCAGACCATAAGAAACCGAAAGATAAAGGGGGTGATAATTCAATAAATAATGGGCAGACTTTGTGTATGGAACATAATCTTATGAAGAAAAATTATTCTCAAACAGAAGCAGGTAAAAAATTTATTATAAAAATATACGAGGATGCGGTGTCTAATAGTGATGAACGTATGATTAGATTTTGCAAAGAAGTGTTTGATGCTTATGATAGACACGGAATTAACGGACATATACCAAGACCGAATGGCAAAAGTAAGTTAAACGAGGATAAATAAATGAAACTATTAATCTTTGACAACGAACCAATTATTTATACTACTGGTGCTTTCTTAAAACCAATGAAAGTAACAGATAGTGAAGGCAAAGAAATTTGGGTTTGGTATGTTTCAGAATTTAATGAAGATAGTTTTAAAGAGGGAGAAATATACAATCCTAAAGAGTTTGCAAAATCAAAAGCCGAATTGCTTAAAGACACAACTGCAAACCTGACAAAATGAACCAAATATATTTAATGGGAAAAGGTAATCCTGGAAGTGCTGATGCATTTACGGAATAGCAAGGGACAGCAAGGTTTTTTTGGTGACAAATTATCAGAAACTAACAAAAAACAGTTAGATAGCTTAGGGGTAAAGTGGGTTGAGTTAAGAAGTAAAAATGGATATAAAAGATTTGCCGGAGCATTAAGACACTTGAATATTCCGTATCAGGACTTCATTGGCGATATTAACCAACGACTATCACAAATCTTTAAAGAAATATTTGCTTAAGCAAAACTACTTTACCATATACCGTCTCATTAAAGCAAAAATTGTTTATGTCTACTAAATATTATTTTAAACTTGGGGTGGTTTATGTCTCTTAAAATCGAACAAAGGTTTGATGATGTACTCTTTACTGAAAGTGGACCAAGAATTTATACAACTGGTGCCCATATTGTTCCTATGAAGATAAAGATAGGGCAAAAACAAAGGTATGTTTGGGTTGTTGATGAATTTAAAGATGATAGTTATGATGAAGATGGTAAAATCTGTTCACCAGTTGTTTATTCAACAAAAAAGAAGGATTTATTAAGTAATTAAAAATTTAATTGTGTGATTATTTATGATCATTAATACGTTAGATAGATAATAAGATGTCAAAAGAATTTGATTGCCGTTTTTTTGCCTCGGAAAAACCCTGCCAATTTAAGCTCGATTGCCCCATAGACAGCGCCTGCCCAAAATACCAACCCATGGGGAAACGTATATTGATTATCAAACTGGCTGCTATTGGTGACGTTTTAAGAACCACGCCTATCCTCCCTGTTTTAAAAAAGAAATATCCACAGTCTTATATTACTTGGATTACGGATAAATCTTCTTTGCAAGTCCTGGAAGAAAATCCATACATTGATCGTTTACTAACGGCAAATTACGAAAACGCCTTGCGTCTCCAAGTCGAGAAATTTGACGTAATGATATGTCTTGATAAGGATACAGTAGCCTCCAGCCTTGCATCTATTGTGAAAATAGACCTCGCAGTAGGAAATTACGCACTCACATACGAAAAAGAAGACTTCCTAACCCAGACGCAGTATATAACACTTGCAGAGGGTGAGGTGAAAGATCTCGGGACGATTATCTTGGAAGGAACCGAAAAAGGTTAGATAACCGGGTATGTTGTTGACACTAAAGGTGATCGCATTAAATCAGTAAAGATAAAGAAATTGAGATTAAGATGCGAAAAGCAAAGAGGATTCGCGCAACAATGCCCCGCTTCAATTTTAATCAGGGGTTGTCTAAAAAGTGAGTTTCTTAATACTCCCCTCTAGCAAGAAGGGCTGGGGGTGTGTTATGAAGATGGATGACACACCCCTGAATCCCCTCTTGTTAGGGGAAAGTAAAATGCTCCATTAATTTGTTCATTATAATTCTTTACTTAGTGCGTAATTTTATAATATCAAATAAGAGGAAATTAATATGGATATCTTGAAACAGGGGGCTGAACTGAAGGAGTTTTTGGGAAAGGTGTATTGCTTCATTGAAGACAATGAGGACGCATTCAAAGACGGCGTTGAGGCTGAAGGGATGAAGAACGAAGTGTGGAAATGGATGCAGGAATTGGCTAAATTCTTACCTGAGGGATAAATTTAAAAACAAGCTGGACACGGATGAACACAGAGTATGAAGATTTTAAAGTTATTCTCTGTGTATGTCTGCGAAAATCTGCGTCCTGATTAAGAAAGAGGAATAAATATCTATGACGCGACCAATGTATTATGAATTTAGACCGCAGACACCTATTAAGGCGCCAAGGGGCACAACCCTGACGTGCAAAAACTGGGACAGCGAAGCGGCATTGCGGATGTTGATGAACAACCTTGACCCGATGTTGCCATTCAGCCGGAAGAACTTATCGTTTATGGAGGTGCCGGGCGTGCTGCCAGGAATTGGAAGGAATATCAAAGAATTGTGAATGCATTAAAAACCCTCAAAAAGGACGAGACGCTATGTGTTCAATCGGGCAAGCCTGTATATATTGCTAGGACACATGAATGGGCGCCACGCATTGTCATTGCTAACGCAAATCTTGTCCCTGCATGGGCCAAGCAGGAGGTGTTTGATAGATACGATGAAATGGGACTAATCATGTACGGTCAGATGACGGCAGGTAGCTGGATTTATATCGGCACTCAGGGCATTTTGCAGGGTACATACGAGACCTTTGCAGCACTTGCTAAAAAGGTATTTAATACCGATACTCTTAAGGGCAAGTTCGTTCTCACAGCAGGCATGGGAGGCATGAGCAGCGCACAGCCATTGGCAGTAACTATGAACGAGGGCGTAGTTCTTTGTGTAGAGGCGCGGAGAGAACGCATAGAAAAAAAGATTAAAGAGGGTTATTGCGATAGGATGACGGATAATCTCGATGAGGCGCTTCTGTGGGTTACGGACGCCAAATCTAAACAAATACCGCTATCGGTAGGTTTGGTTGGTAATGCCGCCGTTATACATCCTGAACTGGTAAAGCGAAATATTACGCCGGACATCGTAACGGATCAAACCCCTGCGCATGATCTGATGTCGTATGTGCCCGTGGGCGATGTGAATGAACTTGATAATTTAAGGGAGAAGAACAAGCGAGTATATAAGGAAAAGGCGCTAGACGCCATAGTCGATCATGCGAATGCCATTCTGGCTATGCAGAGAAATGGGGCTGTGTGCTTTGATTACGGCAATAATCTCAGGTCACAGGCAGAGATGGCGGGTGTATCCATGAGAGATTCCGACGGGCGTTATTGGTATCCAGGTTTTGTGCCTGCATTTATACGGCCTTTATTCTGCCAGGGAAAAGGACCATTCCGGTGGGCTGCACTGTCGGGTGATGTGGCAGACATTGAGAAGATAGACGAAGCGGTCATCAATAACTTTCCAGAAGACACATCGCTTGTAAGATGGATAAAACTAGCCAGGGAAAAAGTACCGCAACTGGGACTACCTGCCAGAATCTGCTGGCTGGGATACGGCGCCCGTGCAAAGATGGGTTTGCTCATTAATGATATGGTGAGGAAGGGTGTCGTCAAAGCGCCCGTGGTTATTGGCAGAGATCATCTTGATTGTGGGTCTGTTGCATCTCCATATCGGGAAACCGAGGATATGAAAGACGGCAGCGACGCCATTGCCGATTGGCCGCTGATAAATTTTGCCCTGAATGCTATAAATGGCGCCAGTTGGGTAAGCTTTCATCATGGAGGCGGTGTAGGAATTGGCAATTCCCTCCATGCCGGTATGGTTATCGTGGCTGATGGTACGAAAGAACGTGACGAGAGGTTGGAAAGGGTTTTGACGGCAGATCCTGGGATTGGGATTGCTAGGCACGCAGATGCTGGCTATGAAGAGGCTATCCAGATAGCAAAACAGAAGGATATGTTGATACCAGAATAAAGATAAATTTACATTTTGATATTTTCATTTAGGGAGGTGATAACCATGTCCGAACTAGCCTCTAAAAAGTGTATACCCTGTAAAGGTGGAGTCTCGCCCCTGAAAGGCGAGGCGCTTCAAGCGTTGCAGAAGCAGGTAGAAGTCTGGAATGTGGTGGAAGAACACCATTTACTCAAAAGCTTCAAATTCCCCGACTTTCGCAATGCCCTTAAATTTGTAAATCGTGTAGGAGCTATTGCCGAAGAGCAGGGTCACCATCCCGTAATTACTCTCGCGTGGGGAAAGGCAGATATCACCATTTATACGCATAAGATTAACGGATTGACAGAAAGCGATTTTATCCTGGCCGCGAAGATTGACACAATAAGGATACCTTAGATAATGAGACACTAGAAACCGCAGATTGCACAAATTTATAACACAGGATATCACAGATTATTGGTATCTTTTTATTTTATAGAATTTTCATTTTGTTTATGCAGGTTTGCGGTAGGGTGGGTTAAGCGAAGCGAACTCACCATTTACAAAATCAATGAAGGCGGATTCGGCGGAAAAACCAACGCCTTAATCCACCCTACTCATAATTTAAAAAATTCATTCATTCAAAGACCGATTCTTAATTTTAAACAGTATATATCTTATTGAATGTCTATGGAGATATGGCAATTTCCTGTTATCTTTACCGTTGGTGTCGTAGCTGGGGTTATTAACACCCTTGCCGGTGGTGGTTCGCTGATTACCCTGCCTGTGCTTATTTTCCTGGGTTTGCCAGCAACCGTGGCGAATGGAACTAACCGATTGGCGATTACGGTTCAGAGTGTATTAGCAGTCGCTGGCTTTAAAAGGAAGGGTGTTTCAGATTTTAAGTTCAGCCTTCTTATGTCAATACCCGCACTTATTGGCGCTATTATTGGAGCGCAACTTGCCGTTGACGTATCCGATATTCTGTTCAAAAGAATTCTGGCGGTGGTTATGCTACTTGTGCTTGGCCTTATTCTGTGGAACCCAACACGAATGAGGCAAGGCAATGTTCGGTATAATGGCGGTATGTTCAGTTTAAGCAGGAGTCGCCGTATAGCCAGTATGCTTATTTTCTTCTTCATTGGAGTCTATGGCGGATTTATTCAGGCGGGTATTGGCTTCCTGATTATTGCAGTTCTAACCACAATGAATGGGTTAAATCTTGTGGAAACTAATAGTCACAAGGTATTCATTATCGGTATGAATGCATTACTTGCATTGATTGTATTTATTTTTAACAGTAAGATATGTTGGCCAATAGGTCTGTCTTTGGCCGCTGGTAACGGTCTCGGTGGCTGGATCGGCAGCCACTTGGCGGTTACTAAAGGCGAACGTTTTATTAAATTGATACTTGCGATTTGTGTCGTTGGAATGGTCGTGAAGCTTTTGATATAGTTGCGCTGCTAAGTATACGTTAAGGAAATTCAAAGTTGCAATTGTAGCGCGAACTTCAGTTCGCGCTACATTGAAAAAGTCGCCGGAGGCATAACTTATAACACATGATATAGAGAACACTAAACTATTTTCCCGGAGAAGGTTTGATCTTCTCCTTTGCAATTTCAATATTAAATTTTGCTTCAAGATTCGCAGGGTCTATAACGAGTACGGCCTCCCATTTGCCAATAGCGTCCTTATAATTTTCGTCTCTATATAATGCCAGGGCTTCATCCAGCAATCTTTGTACTGCTTCTTTTCCCTGCTCGGTCGCTGTTTCCTCTGCCTTCTTCTCTTCTTCTGACTTTATTTCTCCCTTAGCTTCTTTAACCATCTCGCGCAATTCTTTGATCATTTCCTTGGCCTCTTCTTTCATCGCATCGCTTTGCTGCTCAATTTCAGAATTCCTGATGAGAGACCTCTGGGATTGAAGCGCTAATGCCTGGTTTTGTAAATCTGTTTTTACCTGTTCAATTTCACTTAATTTTTGTGTAAGGTCGTTTATGTTTTTTTGGGTTTCAGAGATGGTGCTTACCATGGAACTGTCTTTCGTTTCTACTTGAGAACTAAGCTTATCCAGGGTGGTATTGAGTTTTGAATAATTTGTGTCTATGTCAGTAGTCTTTTGTGCAAGTTCTTCAACGAGTTTTACAAGATTTAGAGTGGAGAGATTCAGGTCTGAGAGTGCTTGCTCAAGTTCCAGTATCTTTCGGTCAACCAATGCCATATATTCTTCTTGCGTCCCGGAAGATTTCTTACCAAATTGAGAGAAAAATTTTCTCTGTCCTACGCATCCTACTGATAAGGAAGATATGCTTAATGCGATAAAGGTGAGAAAAATATACTTTTTCATAAATTATCCCTTTCAGTGAGCAATGCCAAAAATGACCAGGTGGATTTCTTGGGAATTCTACTTCATCTTTGGTAAATCAAAATTAAATGTAGTTTCTTCGCCGCCTGGGGCTACAATTACAAATGTAACAAGGGTATTTAACTCGATATCTTTTACCGGAAATTTAAAGACCAGACGCGCAGTATGGCTTGGTGAATCAGGCCAAAATTCACTGGCATCTGCTATTTCTGGCGCAAATTCAAACTCGGGTTGTATTACCTCTTCTTTTTGGTAAATCTTTGCGCTATGGCGCATCGCG